>JBBUAV010000037.1:0-3479 GCA_038058585.1 Patescibacteria group bacterium
GCCCGTAAGAAGCATCCTGAAAAAAGGGGTTTTTATCATCTCCACCAAACCGGTGTCGTTAAGCTCGGCGCTTTGGAGATAGAGATTATTGGGCGACACTATATCTACGGAATTACTTCCGTATAAAATCCTGTCTCCCGCCCCAAGGGTCAAAAGCGGTATTTTTTTGTCTCTGACTTTTTTATAAAATGCGCCCCATTTGGATGATGATGCCGGGCGGCCGTTAAAAACGAATATTCCGAACCTGTAATTCTCCAAAAGATAGTTAAATCCGTTAAAATGGTCCAGTTGCGGATGGGAAATCACGGCCACGTCTACGTAACGGTCATTCCGGCCCAATACTTTTTCGATACTTCCCACGACGCTTCGGTCTGGTCCGGCATCCGTGAGAATCTTCACGTTTCCGGGGAAAATGACAAGTTCGGAATCTCCTTGTCCCACGTCCAGAAAAAAAGCCCTGGTTAAACCTGTCGGAGCGCCACGAATAATTTCGGTCCATACGAACACGGAAAATACGACCAATGACAAAATCACGATTAGGCTAAAGTTATCCGGTTTGCGCTTAGACATTCTTTATTTATTGTTTGCGTTACCCTTCGGAAAATAAGAAGCGATAAAAAAGACCATGAATAAATAATAAACAATCACAAAAACAAGGCTGCCGTATATTCCGCCGTAGAGAGGCAGTCGCAGTCCGGAAAAAATTTCAATTATTTTTATTTCGTATGACAGAAGAACCTCCGCAAATTTCGAGACGAAAAAACCAAGATAGAAATAGATGGAACTTGCGGCCGCCAAAAGAAATCCAAGCAACATGGTAAGCGGGATAAATTCGAGTATCAGGACATTGGCGAGGACTGAGGTCAGAGAAAAGTTTCCGAAAGTCCTGACTATTATCGGTAAAACCGCGAGCTGAGCGGAAAGGGTCAAAACAGCGATCTCCCGCCAGTTCATAAATCCGTCGTCTTTGGATTTAAGAAAGTTCTTGAGAGAAGGATAAAGATAAACTATCCCGAGAAGGCTCACGAACGAAAGTTCAAAACCAATATCGTAAACAAGCACAAACGGATTGATCAAGACCATCGCGGACGCGGTAATAGCTATAGCGTTCTTAATATTGTAAATCCTCCCCGCTTCTCCGGCCGCAAGCGCCAAAAACCCCATAATAGCCGCTCTCACTACCGACGGCTCTGCTCCGACCATAATCACGAAAATAAAAATAGAGACGGCCGTAAAGTAAAAAGTCAGGCGGCGAGAAAAGAAATATCCGAGAAAACTGGAAATAGCAAAAACCAGTATGGCTATGTTATAGCCGGAGAGGGCGACGATATGGGTCGTGCCTGAAAGGGACATTTTATCCTTTAAATCCGAGCTAAAACTGGAGCGCGAGCCGAAAGTTATGCCGCCAAGAAGTGACGCCTCGTCGGGCGGCAACGATGCTTTAAAGTTGCCTATAAAGAAATTCTTAAGATCGATCAACTTTCCCTTCAGCCAATAACCCTGATGTTCTCGAATAACCGAAACCTGGGGAAAGAAAGCAACCGCTCTTTCTCCCGAGGAACGGGGAGCTTCTATGACTCCCCTCGCGCTTACCATATCGCCGTAATTCAGTCCCGAGAAAGGACCAAGAAATAGGTCTATTCTGCCGGAAAAAGGATCCATGATCTTTGCCTCAACCACTGCATATTTTTCGAAAATCCTGGGCTCACCCATAACTTCAGCCTGGAACTCCGCTTCTCTCCCGAAAGGCAGATTCTCACCGAGTTCTCTTATATTTGACCAAAAATGAAAGTAAAAAATGCCGAAAAATAAAGCCACAGAAAATAATGCGATCTTTTTAAATTCAATTTCCTTTAGAAAGTATAAGAAAAACAAGACAAGCGCCGTTATAAGAATAAAGATATAAAAATTCAAATTAAAACTTGCCGACGCAACTCCTCCCAGAAATGCCAGCGATGAAAAAAATATCGCGTCGGCAGAAGACATTTATCCCAAAGATTTCCTCCACTCCTCAATTTTCTTATGGTCACCGGAAATAAGCACTTTCGGGACGGAAAGTTTTTTCTTTCCAATCTTGAAAACCTCCGGCCTCGTATAGACGGGGTAAGAACCCTTGATCTCTTCGAGCGATTCTTTTTTGCCCAGGAATCCCGGCAAAAACCTTGCCACGGCTTCGATGAGAACAAGCGCCGGGAGCTCTCCGCCGGAGAGGACGTAATCCCCTATCGAAATTTCCTCGTCGGCGATGTATTTTGCCACGCGTTCGTCAACGCCTTCGTATCGTCCGCAGATCAAAATCAGCTGGCCGTATTTTGCGAGCCGCTTCCCGGCTTTCGCGTCCAGTTTCTTCCCGCGCGTAGAGAATAAAATCGTCCGTGTTTTCGATCTCTTGCCTTTAATCTTCAGCTTTGCGGATCGGACCGCCCCGTAGATCGGTTCCGCCTGCAACACCATTCCCGGACCGCCGCCGAAGGGCCTGTCGTCAACTTTTTTATGCCTGTCGCGGGAGAAACGACGGAGGTCGTGGGACTCGACTGTGATCATCCCTTTTTTGACAGCGCGTTTAATGAGAGATTCTCCGAGATAGGAATCAAAAATTTTTGGGAAAATCGTAATTACGTCTACGCGCATGATCGGCGATAATCTGCGCTTACTGCCCACTCCCGCCTTCATCCTTCTTCTCTTCTTCCGGTTTCATGTCGAGGGACTGGCTGATGGCCCTGCGGAGGCCTTCTATATCCACGTGCGGTCTCGGAAATTCGTGATGTTTCACCTCCTTCTTTTGCGTGGTCCCGGTCTGCAAAACTTCGCCCAAGGGACGCTCATTGCGCCTTTCTATCTTTTCTCCCACGACCTCCCCGCTTTCCGTCTGCCATTCCCTCGCAATCCTCTCTTCCACGGTCTTTTTCGCCGTCCCGTAGCGTTCTCTCGAATTTTTAACGATAACGTCTCTATAGGAGACAACCGGCGGTTTTTGCGGCGGAAGAGTTTCGGCCGAGAACGGACGGGAGGCCACGCCGTCAATCATGAGTTTCACGTAAGTATTGGCTTTGGCAAGATTCACCAGATCGTTCTCGTTGAACTCCGGCAGAAATTCCTTTTCCACGAACTCGGCATCAACCGCACCTATCCTGAAGCTTATGATAGTGCCGACGTTTCCGAAAATGGCATCCCTTACTCTCGTATTCTTGTCATGAACGAGCTGGCCTATGTACTGATGAGCCAAAATCAGGCTTAACCTGTACTTCCTCGCTTCCGAAAGTATGTTAGCGAAAGATTCCGTGGCAAAGTTCTGGAACTCGTCTACGTAAAGGAAAAAGTCCATTCTTTTCGTCTCGGGTATTTCCACGCGCGACATTGCCGCGAGCTGGAGGCGGGTTATGACCATCGCGCCCAAAAGCGCGGAGTTATCCTCTCCTATTCTGCCTTTGGCCAAGTTGACTATTAATATTTTGCCCTTGTCCATTATGTCCCTCATA
>JBBUAV010000038.1:0-5042 GCA_038058585.1 Patescibacteria group bacterium
GCGACCTCTTGCGTGTCATGCAAGCGCTCTGCCACTGAGCTAAGGACGCGCACCGGAAAAGAGCTGCCAAGAATTTATCCTCGGCTCGGGAAGTATCCTGTACATTATTATCTCACAAGACCCTTCAAATCAAGCCTCTCTGCGCCTTTCAGGTCAAAGGTTGTTATTTTCTCGGTTGCTTTGGTTATGCCGATGGTTTTACCAAGGGATCCAAGCAATATCCTTATTCCCCAAAAAAAATAAACGAAGAGTATTGTTAAAAACAATATCGCCGAAACCATAAGAACAATGTCGGGGTGTTTTTTAAAAAAATTGTACATTTATCCTAATCTTTAAAAAATACCTTCCCATAAGCCGCAATTTTGTATTCCGATCCTCCTCCGTTCAGGTCAAAGCGCTCAAAATTTACTAGAAATCTGGGGGCCTGGGTTTCGACATCCTTAAAAAATCCGATTAGGTTGTTCAGGCTGCCGCCGGCATCCATCATAAAACCAACGTACGCCGGCAATCCGCCCTGGGGCTCAACCTGGTTGCCCTGGAAAGAAGAAGTAAACGCAACCTGTCTGCTTCTCGCGAGTCCGTCAAGCCAGCGCGGAAAATCGATCAGCTGGTCTCTGGAAACCAGGATCTTATCCATGGCCTGTTTATATAAATCGGCCTTGGGAACCCCATTTTTCAGGTTGGCGAGAGCCTCAAGGGCCAGGGCCTTGTCCGATATGGCAAATCTCGCAGCGGCCACTTTTTCCGCCTGGGAGTCGATATCCTTCGCCAGGAAATATAGCGCCACGCTCATAATCAGAATGCTTCCGATTATCACGGACGCGCTTATTATGATTTCACGTTTAAAGCTGTTGGCCATAAGACTACTATTATTGTATCAAAAAATCCGGCACTGCGGGCATCCTCGCGGATGAAGAGCGGTCAGAGACGGATAGAATTGACTTTGTTGCCAGCGGGCAATTATGCTTAGTAAAAATGAAGGAAAGGATATTCTATAATGCCGTGAATGTAGCCGAAAACGGCAGTTACTCAAAAATCAGTTCTCTCTTAGTGAAATTCGGGAGCTGGGAAAATGCCTGGAGAAAATCCGGCGCCCATGACGGGAAAATAACAAATCCGGAAATTGAATGGAAGAAAATCGAGTCCCAGGGGATTAAATTGATACTTGATTCCGACGCGGAGTATCCGCCATTACTCAAAGAGATACCGAATCGCCCCTTGGGCATATACATACTCGGCAATCTGCCGCCGAAATCGAAAAACTGCGTGGCTGTGGTTGGGACAAGAAAGGCAACCAACGAAGGGAAAAGGGTGGCTAAAGATTTTTCCGCAGTATTATCCAAATCGGACATTGTCGTAGTAAGCGGACTGGCCCTGGGAATCGACGCCGCCGCCCATGAAGGGTGCCTTGAGGAAAACGGCGAGACGATAGCCGTTCTCGGGGGAGGACTGTGCAATATCTACCCGCGCACGAACGAGAAGCTAGCCGAGAGAATACTGCGCCAAAACGGAGCCATAATATCGGAATACCCGGCCGATTCGCCGTCATTACCCCACCAATTCCTGCAGCGAAACAGAATAATAAGCGGGCTTTCGCGCGGCGTTCTTCTCGTGGAAGCGCCGCAAAATTCCGGATCCCTCGCAACTGCCCGCTTTGCCCTGGACCAAAATCGGGAGATATTCGTAGTGCCCGGACCCATATCCCATCCAAATTTTATAGGTTCGAACCAGCTCATAAGAAGCGGGGCAACTCTCGTCACCAAACCGGAAGAGATATTAGAGGATCTCGGCGTAGAAACCGAACAGAAGGAAAATCCACGGGCCTACCTCAAAACCGCAGGCGAGAAAGCCGTTTTTGACGCGCTCTTGTCGCACTCCGAACCGGTGGGTGTTGACAAAATAAGCGAGATAACTAACCTTAACATCTTAGAAGTCAACAGAATCCTAACCTTTCTTATTATAGGGGGTATGATTGAAGAAACAGGAGGTAATTATTCTCTGAAATAATCATATGAAGCTCATAATCGTCGAGTCCCCGACAAAAGCCAAAACGATAAGTAGGTTTGTAGGAAAAGGCTTTGAAGTCGACTCTTCATACGGCCACGTTCGGGATCTTCCGAAAAGCAAACTTGGTATTGATGTTGAACATGATTTCACCCCGACATACATGGTACCCCAGAAATCAAAAGAGGTCATCGACAACCTCGTGAAGAAAACCAAAAAAGCCGGTACCGTAATACTCGCCACCGACGAAGACAGAGAGGGAGAAGCAATAGCCTGGCACCTCGTAAGCGTTCTTGGGCTGGATAAAGAGAATAAATCGAAGAAAGTGGAGAGAATAGTTTTTCACGAGATAACGAAAGGCGCCATTGAGGACGCCATTAAAAATCCGCGCGGAATCGACATGAAACTCGTTGACGCCCAACAGGCGCGCAGGGTACTCGACCGGTTGGTGGGCTATGAACTATCGCCTTTCATATGGAGGAAGGTTCGCTACGGACTATCCGCCGGACGCGTTCAATCCGTAGCCGTACGCCTCATAGCGGAAAGGGAGAGGGAGATCCAGTCGTTCGTAAAGGAAGAATATTGGTCCATAGAAGCCGAATTCGCGAGAAACAGGAAGGATAAAACATTTCCGGCCAGACTCATAGTCTTCGACGGCAAGGCGCTCGGCAAAATGGACATTAAAGACGGCAGTAGCGCCGAGAAAATAACACAAGTCCTTAAAAAATCGAATTATAGGGTTGGGACTATAACTATAAAAGAAATATCGAGGACGCCGGCTCCGCCGTTTACCACCTCGACCCTTCAACAGGAAACGGCGCGTAAATTCGGATTTTCGGCCAAACAAACCATGGTAATAGCCCAGCGTCTTTATGAGAACGGGTTTATAACCTACATGAGAACCGACAGTGTTACCCTGGCCTTATCGGCCACCGCCCAGGCCAAAAAAGTCATCGACGTGGAATACGGAAAAGAGTATTCCCTCGAAGCTCCGAGGATTTATGCCACCAAGTCCAAAGGAGCGCAGGAAGCTCATGAAGCGATAAGGCCAACCGATATTTCCAAAAAATCCGGATCGGATATCGGACTCAAGGACAGGGGGCAAAGCAGGCTCTATGAATTAATATGGAAGAGAACGGTGGCCTCCCAGATGCAGACCGCAAGGATGGAGCAGACATCGGTCGACATCACGGCAACCGACGAAAAGAACGTCTTCCGCGCAAACGGCCAGGTCGTTAAATTCGACGGTTTCATAAGAGTTTATACGGAGGGAAAGGACGAAAATGGAGACGACGAACATCAAAACTCTCTTCCTTCCCTAAAAGAAGGAGAGTCGCTGATAGCCAAGGAAATCAGCCCGGATCAACACTTCACGGAACCTCCTGCCAGGTACACGGATGCCACGCTTATCAAGGCCCTGGAAACCGAGGGCGTGGGCAGGCCCTCCACTTACGCGCCCACCTTAAGCACGATCCAGGACAGGGGGTACGTCGAGAAGATAGAGAAAAAATATCACCCCACGGAGATAGGTATCGTGGTGAACGATATGCTCGTAAAACATTTTCCGGAAATAGTTGATATAAAGTTCACCTCCCACATAGAAGAAGAGCTGGATGATGTAGCGGAGGGCAAAATCAACTGGGTCAACCTGGTAAGAGAATTTTACGTTCCCTTTAAGAAGCATCTCGGAGAAAAAGAGGAGGAGGTTGAGAAATATGTCGAAATTTCCGATACCAAATGTCCCCACTGCGGCAAAAAAATGTTGATCAAATTCGGACGCATGGGAAAATTCCTGGCTTGCCCCGACCCGGAAAGCAAGGTCACCATGCCCCTACCCGAGGAAGCGGAGCAGATAAGAAAACTCCGGGAACAAAACGGGAACGAACTGTGTCCGCTCTGCGGCGGGCCAATGGACGTAAAGCGGGGACGCTTCGGATTCTTCCTGGGATGCAATAGATATCCGGAATGCAAGGGTATTTCGAGGATCTGGAACAAAACCGGGTTCAAGTGCCCAAATTGCCTCGCTTCCGCGGAAAGAAAGGAAGAGCCGGGAGACGTCGTGGAGAAAAAATCGCGCGGTAGGGGAAAAATTTTCTATGCCTGCACGCGATTTCCCAACTGTATATTCGTGCTGAACAAGAAACCGGAAACAGAGAAGGAGATCGAGGAAATGTTCGGCGCCTGGACCAAAAGCTTAAAAGATAAAACGAAGAAAAGCTCCGGCAAAAAGGGAAAATAACCCAGGATTGAAAAGGCCCCCGCGTAGTAATATATTGGGGGTATGACCGTGAAGGAGATAGCGAAGAAAGATCCGGAAAGCCTTATCGGCCGGGCTTTTCACTTTGCCGAAAAAGTCCACCGGAACCAGAAACGAAAAACCGGCGAGCCGTATTTCAACCACCCCCTGCAAACCGCCGAAACCCTGAACGAATGGCGTCTTGACGAAGCTACGGTCGCAGCTGGTCTTCTTCACGACAGCGTTGAGGATACCGGCACAACTGTCGAAGATATCGAAAAAAACTTCGGAAAAGAGATCGGATTTCTCGTGGACGGCGTGACGAAACTGGGCAGAATAAAATACCGCGGTGTCGGATCAAGGCTTGAAAACATGCGGAAGATGATACTCGCTCTGAGCCATGACTTAAGGGTGGTTTTCATAAAACTTGCCGATCGCCTGCATAATATGAGAACTCTTTCCGCCCTGCCTCCCATGAAGCAGAAGAGGATAGCGATGGAAACGGATGAAATTTATGCGCCGCTCGCCTACCGACTGGGCATGCAACATTTAAGCGGGGAACTTAAGGACCTCGCCTTCCCGTATCTCTTTCCCAAGGAAAACCAATGGCTTAAGGAAACCGTTCCGGCCCGGTACGAGGAAAGACTTGAGTATCTGAAAAAAATAAAACCGCAGGTAGAGAAGGCCCTCTCGGAACACCACATAAAACCGCTCGTGATAGACTTCCGCGCCAAACGTTACAGCAGTCTCTACAGAAAACTTCTGCTCCACGACATGGACACGGAAAAGATCTATGACCTCG
>JBBUAV010000039.1:0-2459 GCA_038058585.1 Patescibacteria group bacterium
CTCAGCCAAAGACATAAATTACCCGACTTTTACCGAGCTCCAATTCGCAAGCTTCAACAAGGCGGCGAAGTCTTTCGGGCGGGCCGGATTCGGGAATCTCGTAAAGCACTGCGCCGCGACCGGCGCCGCGCTCATAAGCCGGAAATACCACTGCGACGCCGTGAGAATCGGCATCGGATTTTACGGACTCTGGCCGTCCCGGGAGCTCGAGGTCCAGCTATCGAAAAAGATAAGGCTTTATCCGGTGCTCTCCTGGAGAGCGGTGGTGGGCGAGGTGAAAGACCTGAAACCGGGCGACTATGTCGGCTACGACCTTACGGAAAGGGTGAAGAATAAAACGAAATTGGCCATTATCCCCGTTGGTTATTGGCACGGTTTTCCGAGGGCTCTTTCCGGGGCCGGTTCGGTAATAATAAACGGGAAGAAGGCCGATGTTTTGGGGAGGGTGTCCATGGATTTGCTGGCGGTGGACGTGGGCGGCGTGAGATGCCGCCCCGGAGATATCGCAACAATCATCGGCCGCGACGGCAAAGAGGAGATTTTGGCGTCCGATGCCGCAAGGGACGCGGGGACGATACATTACGAGCTTCTGACGCGCCTTAATCCGCTTATTGAGAGAGTTCTGGTTTAGGGTTAATATAAAACCTGAATGGAAGACTTCAGGAGTTACGCCGCGGGTGGCAGGGAAAAGAAAAGGAGGCGCCAGGCCTATCTTGTTGTTTTTTCCGTCTTGTCTCTCGCCCTCCTCGTCTTTATCGCGGCATCGTGGATTTTTTTGAAATCACCCCTTTTCACGGTGAAAAGGATCACTGTTTCCGGCAACGGAATTACTCCGGAAAAAGATATCCTTGACCTCCTGCGTTCCAAAATAGGAAACGGCAATCTGTTTCTTGCAATGGCCGGCCTGAACAACGTTTTGGCCTGGCCTTCGGCGGTTGAAAAAAGCGATTTGAGATTTCTGTCGTCGTTGAGCGAACTATCCGTAAAAAAAGATTATGGCAAGGGAACGGTGAATGTAACCGTCAAGGAAAGGGATCGCTACGGTGTCTGGTGCGGCGTTTCCGCCGGCGGTAACGACCCTGCCGACTGCCGCTGGTTTGACGAAAACGGAGTGGTCTTCGAGAGAGCGCCTTTCGCCGAGGGGAGTCTCATAACATCAGTCCTTGATTACTCAGGGAAGAAAATGACCGCGAGCTCCCTGATTTTGCCGGAGAGAATGCTGTCTAATGCGCTTTCCGTTTTCGAGGTTTTAAAAAAGAGCGGCCTTAGAATAAAAGGAATAAGCATCAAGGACATTTCGCTCGAAGAACTGGAGGTTTCGACATACGACGGTCCCGTTGCCTATTTCAGCCTGCGGTTTCCGGCCGATAACGCTCTGCCCGTTATTCAGAACTTCGCATCCAAATCGGGATTCAAGGATTTGGAATATTTGGATTTTAGGGTGGAAAACAGGGCGTATTATAAGTAGCTCCAGCTTTCGATTTTTGAGAACCGGCGTGCGATTTGCTCCAGCGACAAATCGCCGCCTGCATCTCCCCAGTCACAGTCCCGCCAAGGCGGGACACCAAGCTGTGACCGGGTCCGATAGCTTCTCAAAAATTGAAAGCTTCCGCGTTGGGAACAGTATGGCTCCGAGAGCTGCTTTTAAATCGAAAACCTGCGCCCTGGGTTTGATATTGACAAGTTGTTTATTTTAGTATATAACGTAAGTGTACCTTGAAAATCTCATAAAATTGTTGTTTTTGCGGAGAGATAGTTGCGGCCCATGGCGCGTATCCGGGGGGATATTCGCCGCGGGCCGCAACTAACCCCAGAGGGACATCATTCGTAGCGGTGCGATGTCCAGGGACTTGGACGGCAGAAAAAGGAGGACTTGCGTATGAAAAACGCAACCCTTGAGCAAGGCATGAAAGTTCAGAAAATGATCGTGGACAAAGGGACGCTGGACGAACAGCTCCAGTGGACGCTGGAATCGGGCGCATTGTCGGATCTTCTTGATGCCAACCCCGATGGTTTCGACCGAGAGGCGTTCCGGAAATTCCTCGGCCTCAAGCCGCTGAAACTGCCGCTTCTCACTCCGGTCGGCACGGTGACCGTCGCCGCGACCACGACTTCATTCGTCGCGAAGGACCGCTTCGTCGTGAACACGAAGCAGAACGCGCCTGTGAAGATCGCCTATCTCTGGGATGACTTCAGGGCGTGGTTCACGGACAAGGTAGAGCAGCCGTTTGAGGGATCTACCCTTAAGTACGGCAAGCTCTCCCGCTCGTCGGTGGACGGTTCGATCATCGCGGAACTTGGCGGAGAGGAGAAAGCGGAAACGACCCTCGCCGAGATATTCTCTTTGATGGCAGCGCAGATGGCAGCGCAGCCAAGCGGCGAGAGCGGCCCGTTACTCACGAACGGCTACGCGAACATCTTCTACGTTCGCGATGCCAAAGGTGTGCTCCGCGCCGTGC
>JBBUAV010000040.1:0-2745 GCA_038058585.1 Patescibacteria group bacterium
GCGCGATCTCATAGACTTTTTCGCCAAAGCGAGGCTCGGAAGCAGGGGACTCATAATAATCGCCCAAGGCCAGAGCGATATTTTCATACAGTCGGCGCCGCAGGGCAGACGCGAGATGATAGAGGAAATACTGGGCCTCAGGGAATACCAGATAAAAAAATCGGATGCCGAACGCCGGCTCAAGAACAGCGAGATAAATCTTGACAAGGTGAGGGCCCTCATTGAAGAGATCCTTCCCCATCTGCGGTCTTTGAGGAGACAGACATCCAAATGGGAGAAGCGCGAAGAATTGGAGGAAGAACTGAAGGATCTGGAAAATAAATTTTTCGGTTCCCAGCTTTACGACCTGGGGCAGAAACTGGAATCTCTGGATAAAAAGCTCGGGGAAGAAAGAGAAACGATGTCCGTCCTTGAAAGGGAAAAGAAAGCGGCACTCGCAAAACAATCTAAGATAGAGTCCGGCCAGCCCGAGGGACGGCGCGACCTTCAGAAGATCAAAGAAGACACCCGGCTTCTCCTCGAGAAGAAAAATCAACTGCAGAAAGAATTCGGACGTCTTGAGGCCCAGATAGAGATCTTATCTTCGAGAGCGGCATCGGGAGAGGAATCACATTCGGCGGAGAAAATCCTTGAATTCATAAGAGACCTCAAAAAAAGGCTTGAGATCGGCGCGGAGAGCGGAGGGGACGATCTCCGCGATATCGTGCGCAAAGCCATTTCGGATATAGACTCTTTCGTTTCGGGAAAAATGGGAGCCGGAGCTGGAGGAATACCGGAAGAGATAAAGTCCCGTTTTGAAAAGATAAATTCGGAGCTCGGGTCGCTCGACGGGGAAATAACTTCCCTTAAGGACAAAGAAGGAGAGCTGGAGAAAGGTCAGGAAGAATTCTATATAGCGTTCAAATCGGCCGTTGCCGAAGTCGAATCCGTTAAGGACAAGATAGAAGAACGGGAACTTAAGAACAGGGAAGGTCTCTTCGAGAAAGAAAGACTGGAGATAAAGCGCGGCGAAATCGTGCACCAGATAAGGCAGGCCGGCAGGGATCACGCGGATTTCGAGAAAACGGCGGAAGCCTCGGCTTACGGGGATATAGATATGAACCAGGCCGAAAAAAGAATGTTCAAGCTGCGCGGGGATCTGGCGAGTATGGGAGAGATCGACGAAGCTCTCATGAAGGAAGCCAAGGAAACGGAGGAAAGGTATGAATTCCTCAAAAAAGAATCTTCGGATCTTGAAAAAGCCGTAAAGGACCTGAGGGGCCTTATAAGAGATCTAAGCGAGAAAATAAGGAACGAATTTGATTCATCTCTCGACAAGATAAATGAAGAATTCAATAAATTTTTCAACTTGATGTTCGGCGGGGGCCGCGCCAGGCTCAAGATAGTAAAAGAGGAGGTCAAGAAAGCGGAAAAAGGAGAGGAAACCGAGGAAGAGGGGGCATCCTTGGGAGAGAAAGAGGAAACGGAGGACGAAGAAACCGAAGAGGAAAAGGAAAGCGGAATCGAGATAGACCTGAAGCTTCCGCATAAGAAAATAAACTCACTTGAGATGCTCTCCGGCGGGGAGAGAAGCCTCGTTGGTATAGCGGCGCTTTTTGCCCTGATTTCGGTGAGTCCGCCGCCGTTTTTGGTGCTTGACGAGATAGATGCCGCTCTTGACGAGCGCAACTCCAGGCGTTTTTCGGAAATGCTTAGGGAATTTTCCAAGAAATCACAGTTCATCGTCGTCACCCATAACCGCGCGACGATGGAGGTTGCGGACGTCCTCTATGGCGTGACCTTGAGCGATGACGGAACATCAAAGATACTTTCCCTCAAGCTGGAATCTTAGGTTTTTTTGCCGGTTTTTTTGGTATAATTGGAAATGACAATTATGAACGTTTTAAGGTTTTTCGACAAGATTGAGGATAAGGTCCGCGGACGGCTGAGCCGCTATCCGCTCATATACGCTTTTTTGGGCGGGGTGGGGGTTGTTGTGTTTTGGCGCGGAGTCTGGCATTTTACCGACTTTTTATCCGCCTCTTTCTTACTGCGGGAATCGGAATCGTCAACTATCGACCTCGCAAACGGCCTGGACGGCCTGCTCTCAATTCTCGTAGGTACGATATTACTGCTCCTTACGGGTCTCTTTGTGAGTAATTTCATAGGCAACGAGATAATAATTTCCGGCATCAAAGGAGACAAGAAAGTCAGCGAGAAGACCGAGGTGGAACTGAAACAGGAGACAAGCGCTATTCAGAAAACCGAGGAGAAAATAGAGAGGATTTTAAAGCACGTGGACCAACTTGACCACAAGGTTATCGAATACTTGGAAAAGATAAACTCCAGACTGGATAAAAAATAAACCTGGCTATTTTCCCGTTTTTGGATTAAAACATCATGTAAGAGGGCCCATAGTAAAGTGGTATTACACCGCATTCGCATTGCGGGGGCGGGAGTTCAATTCTCCCTGGGTCCACAAGTGAATGTATTCACCAACGGAGGACTAGCTCGCCGAAATTCCTCCCCTAAAGAGAATGTAGACTTATAATTCTCTATAGACCTATTTTACGACAATAGATATTATGTATGCAAGTGTAAATCTATGGATAACTTATCAAAGCAATTCGGTAAAAAAGTTAGAGAAATAAGAGTAAAAAAAGGGCTTTCGCAAGGAGATGTTTCAAGACGCCTCAATCTACATCGTTCTTATATTAGCGGTATTGAGCGTGGCGTTCGCAATCCATCTCTAAAAGTAATCCAAAA
>JBBUAV010000041.1:0-3205 GCA_038058585.1 Patescibacteria group bacterium
GGCGGTTACAAAAACCCTGACGCCGCCGATTGAGTTCTCGTAAAGTCTCGGCCAGCGCTCGAGAGCCAGCCGGATAAGTAAATTGGCGAGTGACCACAGAACAAGCAGACCAGCAACGGCCAACCAAGCGTGCAAAACATAATTGTGAAGGTACATTGCCATCCTCCGAATCTCTATTTTCTTTACCCATACATACATTTTGGATTTAAGTAGAACGCCCCTTGGAGCATTCTTTTCTCATACCGAAACGTTGCGTAGGCAAGAGAATAGGCTAATCACTACCGATTAGCTGGCTGATAGCTAACGTGCAGCTAACTGTTTAAATTATAACATATATTTATAATGTTTGTCAAATCAAAATCCCCCGCTCGGAGTGGAAGGTCCGCAGTGAGTTTGCCTGTGGTGATCCGTTCGGTCCCGAGTCTTTCGACCCTGAGCTCAAGACCGAAGGGCTCACGTCCGAGGGGCTTGCCGAACTATCGCAAGGGTCTCGGTTGGGCCTGCCTGCCTGCCGGCAGGCAGGCCTGCTGGTTTTTAAATATTATATCGGCAGGTTGGAAAACTTTACAAAACTGCTAAAATCAAATTAACGCCATGGAGAAGCTTCAAACATATTTTTTCGCGACCCTATCTCTATCCATCTTACTTTTGGCCTTTTTCATTTTTTTGCCTTTCCTTGCCCCACTCTCAATCGCCGCGACGCTCGCAGTCGTCTTCTATCCGTTCTATGAGAGATTGGCGCGTTTCTGCGGTGAGCGCCGGGGCTTGGCGGCTTTTATTACTGTTGTCGCGGCAATCATAATCATTTTTCTGCCACTCGCTCTCATCGGCACGATTGTATTTCAGGAAGCGCGGGAATTCGTCGAACGGTTCGGGGAAGGAGGCACGGGCGACATTGCTCGCGCGCCGGCGTTCATAGAAGACCAGATTGCCCGGTTCCTCCCCGGATTTTCACTGAACGTGAATGAATATGCCCGGCACGCCGCCAGTTGGCTTATTCAAAATCTTGGGACGATTTTTTCGGGATTTGCCCAGGCGTCGCTCACTTTCTTTTTAGGCCTTTTGGCATTTTACTATTTTCTTAGAGACGGCAAAAAACTGTTACAAAACCTTATTGCGTTGAGTCCTTTGCCGGACGCTCACGATCATGAAATTTTGGCAACACTCGAAAGAGCGGTAAATTCTATCGTCAGGGGCTCGCTCGGCATTGCGCTCATCCAAGGAATACTGACCGGCATAGGACTCGCCATCTCCGGCGTTCCGAGCCCGGCCCTTTTCGGCAGTATTGCGACGGTTGCGGCGTTAATTCCGGGTGTCGGCACCGCGCTCGTACTTGCTCCAGCCATCATTTTTCTTTTTGTAACTGGCTCAACCGGTGCTGGTGTCGGTCTTCTCATTTGGGGAGTTATCGCTGTCGGGCTTATTGATAACATACTACGCCCCGTGCTCTTGAAGCGGGGGATCCGGGTCCACGTTTTTCTCGTTCTTCTTTCTGTTATCGGCGGTTTGAAATTCTTCGGGCCGATAGGATTCTTGCTCGGCCCTATCGTTTTAAGCTTACTTTTTGCCATGATTGAAATATATCGCCACTTAATGGGCTCGGCTCATAAAGGTCTCTCATCATAAATACCGTTGTAGAAATAAAAATCGCCCAACTGGGCTATTTTTATTTCTGGATACGAGGCAAGCCTGCCCGCCGGCGGGCAGGCTTGCCCGCCTCTGGCGGGGACTACAATTTCAATAATTTCCCGTCAAACGCAGAGTGGATTTCAACTCGGCCGCCTCCGGGAACTACCTCGCCTACAACGGCAGCGTTCTTCAAATGAGAAAGGATTTTACTAACTTCTCGCCTCGGAACAGAGACAATAAATCCTATGCCGCAATTAAAAGTGGAGTACATCACCTTATTGGAAACTCCCCTCTTATAGATTTCTTGAAATACCTTCTGCGGCCGTAGTTTTTGAGGATGCCGTATCGCCGCATCGGCTCTCCCTAGGATATCCTTAAGTTTTGTAAAGGCGCCTCCTGTGACGTGCATCATCCCGTTTATCTGATACTTATGAAGTAAGGGTAGTACTTCATCTAAGTAAATCGCCGTGGGAATCGTAAAATCTTTTTTGTACTGCCCCCTTAAAACCTCACGCACCTTGGTAAAACCGTTTGAGTGAAGACCATTACTTTTAAGACCGATCAAGACATCTCCGATACGGCACTTATTTTGCCGTAGATGCCCAATAAAACCCGACACGGTTATGCCAATGTCCAGACCGGAAACATCATCATGAATCGAGGTTTCCCCTCCCGTCATCGCGATCCTTCTTTTTCTGCATTCCCGCGCAAGCGCTTTCACAATGTTTAAGACGGCGTCGTGATCATCTTTGGGAAGAACGATGTGATTCTGGAGCGCATACGGAGTTGCCCCCATCATCGCCAAGTCGTTCAAATTCATTGCCAGCACATCCAAAACCGCACTTTTAAAAGTGCGCTTCCGCCAATGGTAGATGCCTTTCGTTCCGATCCCGTCGGTGTGTTGTACCTCTGGGAGAGAAAATCTTTTTCTGAAAACCGGATAAACTCCGCGCTCCACTTTCACATACGGCGTATGCCAGGTGCTCTCAATGAGTTTCAAGATTTGATGTTTGTATGGCTTCGTAGGGTTATACATAAACCTTGTTATGGTTTGCGGGGTCTCGGTCGGGGTTAGTTTAAAAACTGATTTCGTGTTCGGTTGGAGGAGTAACGTTGCCATCCCTGTAGCGAACCCATTTTGGTTTTATTTTGAACCAGGTAGTTTCCTGAAATTTTTGCCATTTCTGGGCATCGGGGTTCTTCGTAAAGTAAATCTGCTTGTATTTATCCAAGTTCTCACCAGCGAGCTCCTCCGCGATGCCCTCGTATTGTACGGTGATGTTTTCGTCCCAGCCGATGACAAACGCGACCCGCGGGTTGTTCTTAAGGTTCTTGTATTTGCGGTAAGTGACGAAGGTGTCAAAAATCAATTCCAGATCTTCCGTTTCGGCGAATTCAATAACGGCCGCCTCCGGCATACCATCTGGCGCTACTGTCGCCATGACGCCGATCATGTGCTTTTTAATGAAATTCAAAATTAATTCTTTGTTGTTCATGTTGTAATTACAAAGAAACGAGAACTACTCCTTCAGCATGCTTCGGATCTTCTTCATCTCGTCCGCCATATCCTGCCTCA
>JBBUAV010000042.1:0-9152 GCA_038058585.1 Patescibacteria group bacterium
CTGAAATTTTTTCGCAAACACGTATGCTCTGACCCACGGGCGCGACGATCTTGCCGCCGATTTTAAGCTGGTCTTTCCAGGCAACCGGTATGTCTTTCCCGGCGGCAGCGGCTATTATCCCGTCGTAAGGGGAATACTCGAGGCACCCCTTCGAGCCGTTTCCTAAAATTATCTCGACTATCCCCTTTTCCGGAAATCCGTATTTGTGGACGTTCGACTCCGCCATTTTTTTGAGTTGGGGTATCCGCTCGATCGCGAAGACTCTCCCTTCGGCCGTAGGTTTTCCGCCGTCGGAAACTATGTGCGCGAGGAGTGCCGTCTGCCATCCGGAACCGGAACCGATATCCAAAATGCGATTACCGACTTCTGGTCCCAAAAGCTCAAGCATAAAAACAACTGTCAGAGGCTGCGAGATGGTTTGTCCGAAACCTATGGGCAGGGGTTCGTCGACATAGGCCTGGTCCTTGAGATCAATCGGAACAAAATCGGAGCGGTCCACCGCCTCAAGAGCGGATCTTATCGCCGGCGTTTTGAGATAACCGCTTTCGGTCAAGTGGTCGATCAGTCCCACGAGCGAGAACATGACGTCATTATATTCCCGCCGTTCCTGGAACTCAAAACTACTTCGAAGCTCTGACCCCCTCGTCTTTCCAGTTGAATCTCGGAGAAAGAATTATCACCCTTGCGGACTTCTTCGCTCCCGCGATCCAATCTTCGATCTTTTCTCCTCTCGCGAAAAGGCGTCCTTCCAAAATATCCCTGGACGCCTGGGGAATGAGAATGTCGTCCAAAAAGTCGTTCCAGTTCATGCCGTAAATCTCGCGGGCCGCTTTTTTAAGGTTCTCGTCGTTGGAATATTTTTCCAGTTTATTGCCGAGAAGATAATCTAAATCGGAGCCAACCTCGTTCTTGACTCCTTTCGCGACCAAACTGTCCTCAATGAGTTTATTGAGGACTGCGAGCTGCAAAGAGGACGAATCAAGGCTTTGTCCCAGAATCTTGTCTCCGTATATCTTGGTGACGTTTTCGTAATAAAAAGAGGCGGCGGCGTAATCGCGCTCGAATCTCCTCGCGCTTATGACGTCGTTTTTGACGACCATAATCGGATAGTATCCGCCAAGCACAACGAAAGAAAAGGCGGAGCCTGCGCCAACCAGTAAGATGAAGATTATGTATATTTTATAGCGGCTCGTTGTGTTCATTGCGGCGTTGATGAAGTTTCGCGCGGAACTATGATGAGCATTTTCTCGTCCGGCCTCCTGTAGTTGAAGCGCGCGCGCAGTTCCTTTTCCAGGTTGGCCGGGTTGAGGTAGTAATCAAGCTCCGCCTGGAATTTATCGCTGTCCCCCTGGGCCTTGTCCAGGGAGGATTTTATATCGTTAAAGGCCCTTTCCGCTTCCGTCTTTTCTCCCAAAAACGAGTAAATTTTGGCCCCCAGAAGGATGAGGACGACCAGGAAAACCGCAGCAACGATCAATCTCATTATATTTGAGAATAACCAATGGACGGGCTAAAAACAAGAACGGCGCAACTCACTTCTTTAGGATTTCGCGGAATGTCTCGGGGGGGATGCGGACTTTCGCCATCTCTTTCAGTTTTTCCTTTCCGCGCTTCTGTTTTTTCCAAAGTTTCATCTTGCGTGTCCTGTCGCCGCCTGTTTTCCCAAAGCTACCCAGCAACTTCTTCATTGCCGGTATCGTCTCGCGCGCAATTATCCTCCCCATCGATTTGGCTTGTATCGGCTGTGTCCACTGCTCTTTGGGTAATAGTTCTTTCAATCGCTCCACGGTCGCCCGCCCTTCCCGCTCCAGATCCTTTCGGGATACGATGCGCGTCAAGGCCGGAATTATTTCGTTCACGACCAGAATTTCAAGCTTCTCGACGTCCGCTTCCTCTTCACCGTCCAGTTCATAACTGAAAGACGCGTAACCGGCGGAAACCGACTTCAGCTGATCGTCAAAGTCGCGGATAAGCTCGGAGAGCGGCATACGGGCAATGACGATCAGATTGTCGCCGATATTTTTTATCTCCAGCACATTAAGATCGAAAACGGTTTTGAGGTTCAATATGTCGCTTAAATATTTCTGCGGCGCGAGGATCTCCAGTCTTATCATGGGTTGCCACGCCCTATCCGGCTTTTCCGGAAAATCCTGCGGTTGTTTTATTATCTTTTCCGATTTACCCTCGAGCACCCTGTAGGCTATAGACGGAAAACTAGTGAGGAACTCGAGACTGAACTCCCTTTGAAGGCGGCTTGCCGTTATTTCAAAGTGAAGCTGTCCCAAAAAACCCACCTTAAGGCCCCTGCCCAAAGCTTCGTTTGCATCCGGCTCGAAAGAGAGCGCGGAATCGTTCAGGCGCAAACGTTCCAGGCTCTTCTTTAAATCCTCGAACTTTGTCACGCCGTCCGGATAGAAAGATATAAAGACCACCGGAGCCGGCTCGCGGTAGCCGGGCATGGCTTCCGTTCGGACCCCCGCGCTCGTTATCGTGTCGCCTATCTTCACCACGGACGGTTCCTTAAGTCCGGTAGCAATGTACCCAATTTCTCCAGCAGATATCACGGGAACAACCTTGAATTCCGGCATAAAATATCCGACTTCTTTGGATTTATACTTTGAGCCGTTTGACAAAAACATCATTTCACCGCCTCCTTTAAGCTCCCCGCCAAAAACCCTCACGAAAGCCAGTATTCCTTTGTGATCGTCGTAGATCGAGTCGAATATCAACGCGCCGTTTTTGTCTCCGTCGTCGCCATTTTCATGCGACCGCATGGGAGAGGGGACGTTTTCTATGACTGCCTCGAGAAGTTTTTCCACTCCTTCGCCGGTCTTCGCCGAAATCCTGAAGATATCGCTCTCTTTTATGTCCAAAAGTTCGGCGGCCGACTTAACGGTTTTCTCCAGGTACGGAAGGTTAAGATCGATCTTGTTTACGGCGCCGATTATCCTAAGCCCGGATTTCCGCGCCGCCCGCAAGTTCGAGAGCGTCTGAGCCTGGATACCCTTCGTCCCGTCGATGAGAAGCACGGCTCCCTCAACGGCCGCAAGCGCCCTTGAAACTTCGTAAGAAAAATCTGAGTGGCCCGGAGTGTCTATGAGGTTCAAAACATAACCCTTGTAGCTCATGCGGACAGGAGCCATTTTAATCGTAATCCCCCGTTCCCGTTCAAGATCCATCTTGTCGAGATACTGCGGAACCATATGCCTTGCGTCAACCGTGCCCGTTATCTCCAGTAGCCGGTCGGCAAGCGTGGACTTTCCGGAGTCGATGTGCGCGATAATCACGAAATTCCTGATTTTATTCATATCCATCGTAAGTAGCATAGCAACAAAATTGCTTTATAAAAAATTGATGCCGGCGGAGAACGTCTCCGCCGGCAGGATGAGCCATGAGTCAGGTTAGCGCGAAAAAAAACTCGCCGGCCCGCTCGGTCTGCCGTCCCGGCGTGAACCAGGAAAACCTGATGGGCTGTGGGCCGTGCGACAGGTGCTCTTCGAGCTCCTTCAGTTTTTTCTTCCCCTCTTCCGTCAAGGCCTCGAGCCGAAATTCCATTTCGCTGTACTCGCCAAAGCCAACCGTGAGTTTCACATCGCCACTAGACGTATCAATGAACATATTGATTTTTCTCCTCTAAGAAACAGTATTCTCAAGTCTTCTCCGGCGTCAACCCTAAGTCGAACGCCAGGCTTTACGGGAACCCGCTTCGCGTACTCCTGCGGCACGCTTGCTTGTCCTCGGCCATTTGCTCCGACCTGAAGTCGGAGACCATGCCAGATGGCCTGCGGGGTTCTCGTAAAGGACGTTCTCCTTTTTAGATCATCCTTTGGACAAAAATCCGACTTAGATTTTTTCGAGAGTGAGGTCTAAAATCAACCTTCCGGGCGGATCGTTTGACTCGTATTCGTACACAGGAAGCCCGTTCTCTCGGAAACGGTAACCGATAGGAGCGCTTATCTGGAATTTGTAATCTCTCTTTGAGCCGGGCTGTTTTTCGAATACAAATTTATATTCCACTCCGTCGGCCGGAACGGCGGGGATGCGGTGATCGTAGTCGAAAACGATCTGCGACTTTCCGCCGGGCTTTGTTTTCGACCACGTGGCAAAAACAGTCCTCTCCGAGTCCGGTCTTTCCGTCACGGCAGGGTAGTTGAAAATAACCTCCTCGGAATCTTCCATGCCCGACACGAGCGGGTCGACCGCATACCCTTCCTTGGCGTAGTTTAGGGGCGGAGTTATTTTTTTCTCTATCCCGCCGCTTGTCGTTACAAGCTGGCTTGTCTCCGGAACGAAAACTTGGAGATAATCCTGGTTTGTTGACTTGTACCACCAGTATTTTGCCTTGTCTCCGTTATGCTCGCGGGTTATGACAAGATGGTCGTTAACCGTACCGTCGTCGTTTATCTGGCTTTCCAAAAGCACACCTTGCTTCATATATAAGTCCGTCTTGTCTCCGCCGATATTCGCGTCAACCAGGGCCAGATAATCGCCGTTCCATCCTTGAGGCAAGTCGTACGTGTCCCCCGAAACTCCGTAGTCTCGGATAAAATTCTCCGCCGCCTCATCCTTGAAGAAAAAAATGAGGTCTTTGTTCAAAAGCCATTTCCCCATCAAGCCCGTGACCTCCTTTGATTTTCCCGGATCGAGGGAAGCGAGCGCGGGCAAAGTGGTCGACGAAAGTTCGCCGAGTACGGATTTCGGATAAGTCGCCCTCTGTTCCTTGCTCTCCTGAACTATCTTCTGAATTTCAATAAGGAAATTATCCTTGTCGATTTTTATCTTCCCTCCGGAAAGACCGACCGGCCCCGTGACCGCAAGTATATCCCCTATCACCCTGGGGGACACGGAAACAGCGCCGTCAAAAGTTATCCCCTTTTCTTTATATAAATTTGATTCTTCCATGAAACTCAGAACTTTCCCGGCCGAATCGGGAAAATCAAAAAACCAGTTGGCGTCGGCGGCCCGCCAATTCTTGACTATCGCCTGAAGCGGTTTCGGAGGAACCATCTTTTTTTCGAGTAACTTGTCGGCATCGTTTATATCGTGAACCTCTATATCGGCGATGTTTCCTTTTTTAATCACGATGTCGGCATAGCTTCCCAAAAAACCTCCTCCCGGCCTCATCTCCGAAGTATTTCCGAACATGACCAAAAAATGTCTTTCGGAATCAGAATCCAGTAAGGCGATGAGAAAATCCAGGAAGCGTCCGATCCTCAGCATGTCCGAACTCACCGGAAGATAAAGACCGGTTGCCGAAAAGGGGCTATATCCCATCTTGGCCGCTACGGACGCGGCTCCGCTGCCCACGGAACTCATGCCGGAAAGAATATCCCTTGTGGAACGCAGGTGTCCTATGAGCTCATCTCCTCTCCGCCCGAAAACCAGTCCCGGCAGATTGTCGCGGAAAAAGGATACCTCCTTGGAGATGGCGATCCCGGAAGAGATCACCGTGTTGAAATCCGACACCGCTTCCTTTGAACTTCCGAAAAGCAGGCTTAGTTTTGAGAATATATCTTCAAAATTCATACTGTCTCTCGCCAAGACGAATTTTTCCTCGGCGCTTTCCGGATCAAGATTCCTGAGGTCTTCAACGCCGGAACGTATATCTTCCAGATTCAAAGAAACCGAATCCGAAAACCTCCTCGAGGAAAAATATGCGAAAACCAGGGAACCCGCGAAAATAATAATAAGGGCGGCTATCCCGAAGCCGATGCCCCTTGGAAGACCTTTTCTTCGGATCTCGGGCCGGACCGGAGGGCCGCCACCCGACTCGGCCAGGTTTTCGAATTCCCGTTCCTTTTTCGCGGAATCACCAGGCCACTTTATATCCGATGTTTCCGGTGGCATTGAATTTCCTTCGGAATCTCTCATTTAAATAGAATTCTAAACCCTGAATGGGAAAATTCAAAACAAGCATATCGCAAATCGGCGGTCTATTTTATATAATTAAGTCAAAGATGAAGATGAACATGATATCCGGGGCTTATTCGAAAACCGTTTCCCTTATAAGTACCTGGTTGCTCGTCATAGTATGCGTCGCTTCTTTTGTTCTTATGGCTGTCTCTTCCTCCAGGGAATCGGCCATCATGGATGAACTCGCGCATATCCCCTCCGGCTACGGATACGTAAGGTATCTCGATTACAGGCTCAACCCCGAACATCCTCCGCTCGTAAAAACCATCGCGGCCTTTCCGCTTTTGTTTCAAAAACTGAATTTTCCGACCCAAAGTCCCGCCTGGACCACAAATATAAACGGCCAGTGGGACATGGGGGCGCAGTTTCTTTTCGGATCCGGCAACGACGCCGACTCGATCGTAGGGTGGGCTCGTCTTGGTCCGATGCTCCTTACCGTATTTCTAACCGTGCTCATATATCTCTGGTCAAGGGAGCTTTTGGGCAGATTGTGGGCGCTGTTGCCGGCATCCCTCTTCGCGTTCTCGCCGACCGTCCTTGCCCACGGACACTATGTCACAACCGACATTGGTGCCGCCTTCGGAGTTGTCTCCGCCTCTTATTATTTCCTTAAATTTCTTCGCGAACCGTCGCGCCGTCATCTGATCTACTCGGGCCTTTCCCTCGGCATAGCGGAGATAATGAAATTCTCGACCGTCCTCCTTATCCCCTATTTCGCGATGGTAATCTTTATCTTCTATGTCGTAAGCGTAATAAGAGATTGGTATCAGACGGATACCGAAGCAAGATTAAAAAGATTCTTCATAAGAGGTTTTCGTTATCTGAGGGCTCTTATCGTGATTTTCGTGATCGGATACGCCGTAATCGTCTATCCGGTATATTTTCTCTTCACCGTCAACTATCCTCAGGCAAGACAGACAAGCGAAACTGAATTCATACTTGGATCGTTTGCCGGGGGACCCGGGCCAGCCGGAAAAACATGCAGTCCGGTAAGGTGCCTCGCGGATCTCAATATCTGGATGACCAAAAGCCAGCTTCTCCGGCCGATGGCGGAATACATGCTCGGGGTACTCATGGTCATCCAGCGTTCCGCCGGTGGTAATACGAACTATTTCTTTGGAGAAGTATCGGCGTCCGGCTCGCGCCTGTACTTCCCGGTGGTATATCTCCTTAAAGAACCTATTCCTGTGATAATCCTTGCGATATCGGCCCTGGTCTATTCCCTGATGCGCGCTTTCGGCCACGCCAGAAAAGGGTGGGGTGAGGTAAAAAGAAAAATACTGGATTACCTCGAGATCAATTTTGCCGAATTTTCGATGGCGGTTTTCATAATCTTCTACCTGGCCTGGAGTATGAAAAGTCCTTTGAATATCGGCTTCCGCCATCTCTTGCCGATACTGCCGCTTATCTACATACTCACGGCGAGCGCCTGGAAAAAAATGGTGACGAAAGTGGAGATGCCCCAAAGTGAATCGGTTGTGAAAACTCTTCTTCTTGCGGCCCAGGCCATCTTCCTTTCGTCCCTGAAATACGTGGTATTGGTCCTTCTCTTCTTCTGGTTCGTGCTGGAGACCGTCCTCGCCACTCCTCATTTCCTATCCTACTTCAATGAATTCGCCGGAGGAACAAGCGGCGGCTACCGTTATGTGACGGATTCTAATTATGACTGGGGTCAGGACCTTTTGTACCTAAAAAAATGGTCCGATTCCCATCCGGAGGCGGACAAGATCGCCGTGGATTACTTCGGCGGAGGAAGTCCGAGATACTATCTCGGCGACAAAGCAGAGGGTTGGTCGTCGGGACGCGGGAATCCTGCAAACGAAGGGATACATTGGTTCGCTGTTTCCGTGAACAATCTCCAGGGAGCGATACAGCCCCTCGCTCCCGGCCAGAGACGACAACCGCAAGACGAATATAGATGGTTAACCGATTTGAGGCCACCGAAGCCGGGATTGGGCAACGTTCCGGAACCGGATTACAAAGCGGGCACTTCGATATTCATATATAAGCTGTAATCGCGAGCTACTCGAGGTCCATTGTTGTTCCTATTATTTTCTCCCGAAGTCCACTGGTATTGCCGTGTTTCAAAAGCCCGATATAAGAATTAATGATAGCGGGCGTTGGTTCTTCCTCGATTTGCCGCATCATCCTCCGCTTCGTGGCCGTCCTCAAAACCCGATGGTCCGCAAAGTTAACCCATCCCAGAAAATCGACGCCGGAAGCCAGAGTTTTTAGGAGAACCTTGTCGGGATGAAGGGTGAGCCGCAGCCTGTTTTCCAAAAAGTCTTTTAGCGGAGGAATCAGTGTTTCCAGCCACCGGCGGTCTTCCGAAAGAATCACGAAGTCGTCCGTGTAGCGGATGTAGTGCTTTGCCCTTAATTTGTGTTTCATAAATTGGTCAAACTCGTTCAGGTAGATATTCACCAGGAGTTGAGAGGTTAAGTTCCCAAGGGGCAGGCCAACGCACGGTTTTCCTGACGAAAAACTGCCGATTATTTCCTGAGAAAGCGAAATGGTGCTGCTATCCTTAATGTGTCTTCTTAGAATATCCATCAAAATGCCGTGGTCAATACTCGCAAAAAACTTCCGTATGTCGCATTTCAAAACCCAGCACGTTTTGGTGTTGTTCTTGCTTACAATATATGAGAACTCACGAAACCTGTTACGGAGTTCGCGTTCACGTTCCAGCCGTCATCGTTGGCGTTCCAGTTCACGTTCACGGCGCGGAGCACAAGTCGTCTCGTATCCGCGGCCATCCATGCCACTGCTCTTTGATTACTCTCGGAGCTGTATCGTATTTGGGACGTAGAAGTCCGCCGGCCGCAGATACCAATTCTCGTATGTTGCGTTTCGGGGATACTGATCCCGCGCACTCATGGCAAGCGTACCCGACATGATTCCGGCGAGATGTTTTCCCAAAGGCATGGCGGAAAAACCGTAGCCGCTCCGCAACAATGCACGCCTCCTTTTTTATTGTATCACGATATATGAAAAGGCCCTCGTCTCTTCCGAGGAAGATACGAGGGCCAAGGGGACAGAGTGTCCGAGGGTCCGAAGGGACGAGAGGCTAAGCGTCAGCGAGAATTGCGGGAAAAGACCCGGCGCCCGTCGAACCACCCGTCCTGGCCCGTCACGGAGAGCGCGTTCACGCGCCAGCCGCCACCGTCGGCGTACCAGCGCACGCGCACGGCGCGGAGCACACCTTTGGCATCGCGAACGTAGAAGATGTTCGCGTAGCC
>JBBUAV010000043.1:0-1916 GCA_038058585.1 Patescibacteria group bacterium
CAAGGGATATAAAACCCTGGTGGCGGAAGTAGGGGGAAACGGCGTTTTCGACGCGCTAAAACGCGAATCCGGCGTCCATAGGGTGCAGAGGATACCGGATACGGAGAAATCGGGCAGGGTCCATACCTCAACCGCTTCCGTGGCCGTCCTGCCGATAGTCGAAGCAAAGGAAGTGCAGATAAGCCAGAACGATATCGAAGTGACATTTTCCCGGGCCGGCGGACCCGGAGGCCAAAACGTGAATAAAGTCGAAACCGCAGTTCGCATTCTCCATAAACCAACCGGCATCGTTGTTTCCTCGCGCTCGGAAAGATTCCAGCACGCTAACCGCGAGAAAGCGATGGAGGTTTTAAGGGCAAAGCTTTACGAAGCCGAACAGCAAAAGAAATCCGGCTCCATCGTCGATCTGCGTCGGGAACAAATCGGTTCAGCCGACCGCTCGGAGAAAATCCGCACGTACAATTTTCCGGAAGACAGGATAACCGACCACAGAATCGGAAAAAAATTCCACAATATCGAAAAAATAATGGAAGGAGAATTGGACCCGATAGTGAAGTCTTTTCAAAAGGATCCAACTAAATAAAAACAGCCCTGCAGTCAGTTTCCCTGCCGGCCGTTCAATATCGAAGAAACATCGCCGATCTCTTCACGAATGCCTTCAATGAGATCGTATCCCACGGCTTCCTCCGCGGTCACCCAGGCGTAGTTGGTAAGGTCCTTGGAAAGAACCACTTCGCCGCCTTTATATCGCGCCCAGAAAGATAAGGTGGCAACCGGATAGCCGTCGGGACGGACGAATACGAGATCTGTCAGGTACTGCGGTTTTTCTATCTCGAGCCCGACCTCTTCTTTAACTTCTTTATTAAGAACGTACTCGACCACGTTATACCATTGCGGATGGGTCGATGAAGTGCGCGGAAGGTGTTGATATTCCGTAAGAACAAATTTCCCTCCCGGAACCGTCCACTTATTCGGGAACGCTTTCTCGGTCGGCGATCGCTTGGTGATCAAAAATTTACCATCTTTCACAATGATGGCGGTTACGGCGACGAAGTGAAGTCGCGGATCAAGATCTGGCATCCTATTGTCCGAGAATGTGGTCCAAATTCACGTCGTAGAGCATCGCTTCATTGATGAGGCGGTATTCAATGAGTTCTTTTCCATGGAACCAGAATGCGATCTCTTTCTCCGCTTCTTCGGGCGAACCGGAAGCGTGGATGAGGTTCCGCACCGCGCGGCCATCAACATCGGAAACCTCATAGGAATCGATGGTGTAGTCGCCGCGAATGGTTCCCATGTCGGACGTCAGCGGCTCAGTTCCACCAGTGATCTTGCGAACGATGCCCACCGCGTGCATCCCCTGCCAGACCATCGCGATGACCGGACCCCTCGCCAAGTACCTCTTGAGGTTGTTCAAAATCACTTCCGTAACCTTAAGCGGATCTTCCGAAGGCGGCTGCTTGCCCTTCTTTTTATACGACTCTATCGTTTTCATTCCCGTCTTCACGCGCCATTCGGGATCAATGAGATAGTGCTTCTCAATAAACTCGGGAGTTGGCACGAACATTTTCAGGCCAACGAGCTTCAAGCCGCTCTGCTCATAGCGTTTAATGATCTCTCCGACCAAGCTCCGCTGGATACCGTCCGGCTTTACGACGACAAGCGTCCGTTCGTGTTTTTGATGCTTTTTCCCGTTCATGATTTTATTTCTTTGATTTCTTTATCTCCAATCCTAATTCATCCAGCTGCTCCTTGTCCACCTCGGAGGGCGAGCCCATCATCGGGTCCCGTCCGTCGCCGGTCTTCGGGAACGCGATAACCTCGCGGATGTTCGGCACGCCAGCAAGGAGCGATATCAATCGGTCCAGGCCCCACGCGATGCCTCCGTGCGGCGGAGCGCCGTAGCCGCAGGCCTC
>JBBUAV010000044.1:0-2095 GCA_038058585.1 Patescibacteria group bacterium
CCTATAAGTTGTTAGCCGACGAAATAATAAGACAGGAAAAGGAGATCACCGCGCCGGCCAGAGCGGTGAGAAGCGATAATTTCGGAAACTTTAATGTAACGCTGGGATAAAAATATGCTTGGAAAAGGACTTGAATCTTTAATACCCCCGAGGAATAACAAAGACGACGGGGGCCACTTGCTTTCTCACGATATAAAAAGCGACGCGGGCAATGCCAAAGTCACGGACGAACCGCTCAAAGTCCAGGCTCAGCCGCCCGTGAAAGAAAAACAGGCCGCAAGAAACCAGTCGGAATCTATTTTCCATATAGAGGTTCAGAAAATAAAGCCGAATCCGAATCAGCCCAGGCGCAAGTTCGACGAAGAGGGGATCAAGGAATTGGCCTATTCCATAAGAGAATTCGGATTCCTGCAGCCTCTCGTGGTCACGAAGTCGGAAAAGGAAACTCCGACCGGAATAGACGTCGAGTACGAGCTTATAGCCGGAGAGAGGCGTCTTCTTGCGGCCAAGATGTTGGGCTTGGAGGTTGTCCCGGCAATAATAAGGAATGTTGACCTCGAGAGGGAAAAACTTGAACTCGCGGTTATCGAGAACATACAGAGAGAAAACCTGAGCCCGATCGAGGCGGCCAGGGCTTTTCAGCGCTTACAGGAGGAATTCAGGATGACCCAGAGAGAGATTGCCGCCAAGCTCGGAAAGAGCAGGGAAACGGTGGCGAACACCGTGCGGCTTTTGGATCTGCCGGTTTATGCCCAAGAGGCGCTCGAAAAAGGGCAGATTACGGAAAGCCATGGCCGCCTTCTTCTTTCCGTTCCGGACCCGGCAGCCCAGAAGAATCTCTTCGACGATATTTTGGCGAGGAGGCTTACGACCCGCGAGCCCAAGGACAAGGTGAGGGCGTCGAAGCCGAGGAGCAGCGTGGAAAAAGAAGAGATACCGCCGGAGATGAGGGCAATGGAAGAGAAACTGAGTATCGAGCTCGGCACTCCCGTCAAGATAGAACCTGCCTCGCTGAGTCAAGGCGGGCGCGGAGGAGACAAGGGGAAGATAACCATAACCTTTTATTCGGAGGAGGAGTTGAAGAATATCGTCAGCCGGATAGGAGGAGAAGAAGAAGGCGGGGATACGGTTTAAATCAAGAGGAGAGAAGGCGATAACTTACGTCTCTCACTCCCTTGAGCTTTTTTATTTTGGTCATCGTTTTTTCCACCCTGTTTTTATCCGTGGTTGCGCATTCGATCCTGCTTATCGTGAAGCGTCCGCTTTGGGTATTCTGGGTGTAGAAGTTGGTTATATTTATATGGGAGCGGGCGATTATCGTTGAAAAATCTTTTATAAGGCCCATTCTTTCTTCGGCCACGATCTTTATTTCGCTCTTCACCGGTTTTATGTTCCTCATTGTTCCGGTTTTTGCGCGCAGAGCCGCCTTAATATGACTTCTCGCTATAGATGTTTTTGCGAACTCAAGCCAGTCCTCAACCGGTTTCTTGTTTTTTTGGATAAGTATTTCCACGAGATCGCCGGAATGGAGTTTGTGGTTAAGAGGTGCCATTTGGCCGTTAATCTTGGCTCCAACGCAGGAGTTTCCTATCTCGCTGTGTATCTGGTAAGCGAAGTCCACGGGGGTGGCTTCGTCCGGCAGGTCTATGACGTCCCCCTTGGGAGTAATGACGAAAATCCTGTCCTTGAAGAAATCTATCTTCATGGAGTTTATGAACTCGTCAGGATCGGTTTTGTCCCCGAAATATTTTTTTTGCCAGTTTTTGAGCTGCTGAACCCATTTTATGTCTTCGGTCAGTTTCTTGGACGATGATTTTTCCTTTCCGTTTCTTACCTGCTGATATATCCAGTGGGCGGCCACGCCATGTTCGTTTTCTTCGTGCATTTCCATTGTCCTAATCTGGAGTTCTATTATTTTTTCGTTCGGGCCTATTACGGTGGTGTGTATGCTTCTGTAGCTGTTCGGTTTCGGCATCGCTATATAATCTTTTATTCTTCCCGGCAACGGAGGCCATTTTTCGTGTATGATCCCGAGGGCGGCGTAGCATTCGGAGACCGTGCCGACTACGAGGCGGAGGGCTACGAGGTCATATAT
>JBBUAV010000045.1:0-2178 GCA_038058585.1 Patescibacteria group bacterium
TAGTTCGTCGATTCCGCCGATAATCTCTTTCGAATTGCATTTACCGCATTCCCAAATCGGCAAGGGAGCTCCCCAGTATCTCTCTCGGGATAGATTCCAGTCTTTGACCTCCCTTAGCCACTCGCCGAAACGGCCTTCCTTGACATGCTCCGGTATCCAGTTTATCTTCTTGTTGTTTTTTATGAGTTTGTCGCGCAACCTGCTCATTGCTATAAACCACGAACTTCTCGCGTAATAGAGAACCGGCGTATCGCATCTCCAGCAGTAGGGATATTCGTGCGTGTATTTTTCGGTCTTCAAAAGATTGCCGTTCTTTGTGAGGTGCTTAAAAATCTTGTCCTCGGTTTCCTTGGCCTTTACGTAAAGACCGCCGAGTCCTGGGACGTCTTTAATGAACTTCCCGTCCTCACTTACGGTGTGGTGCTGCGGAAGACCGACTTTCTTACCGAGTTCATAGTCATCTTCGCCGTACATAACCGCGGTGTGAACGACGCCCGTGCCGTCCTCGGTGGTCACAAAATCAGCCGGATAAATTTTATAAGCGTTTTTTGATTTAAGCGGTCTTATTTTAAACAGCGGCTCGTATTTCAAGCCGACCAGATCCCTGCCCTTAAGTTTATGGACTATTTCTACTTGGTGGCCGTGAAGCACTCTTTCAACCAAGTCCGAAGACAATATGAGGAGCTCTTTTATGCCGTCGATCCTCACGGCGCTGTAGCCAATGTCCCGGCCCACGGCGAGCGCCACATTTCCCGGCAAGGTCCATGGAGTAGTAGTCCAGGAAAGGATGTACGCCTTGTTTTTCGTGGCATACTTTCCGCCCCCGAACTTCTGATTCGGCAGCAGATGGAACTTTAAATAAACCGAATTGTCGGTTGTCTCTTTATACCCCTGCGCGAGCTCGTGCGAAGAAAGCGCCGTGCCGCACCTTGTGCACCACGGCACAACCTTGTGTCCCTTATAGAGCAGTTTTTTGTCCCAGATCTTTTTTAGCGTCCACCAGACGGTTTCTATATAGTCGCTCGTGTAGGTTATGTAGGCGTTTTTGAGGTCGAGCCAGTAGCCGATGCGGCGGGTCATCGTTTCCCACTCATCCTTGTAAATCCAGACGGACTCTTTGGCTTTTTGGTTAAAGAGTTCGACGCCGAATTTTTCTATGTCTTTTTTAGATTTCAGGCCAAGGGCCTTTTCGGCGGCAATCTCCACGGGCAGTCCATGCGTATCCCATCCGGCTCTCCGCGGGACGTAATACCCGCGCATGGATTTATAGCGCAGTATTATGTCCTTAAAGACCCGCGCCAAAACATGGTGTATCCCTGGTTTCCCGTTCGCGTAAGGCGGGCCCTCGTAGAACACGAATGTCTTTTTGCCTTTGCGCTTCTCAAGAGATTTTTCGAAAATCTTATCGCTTTCCCAGGTTTTTAGGATCTTCTCTTCTTCTCTTGGGAGACTAAATCCACCTTCATTATCCCCTGTTCTATTTTGCGCTGATCCGGTCATTAAAAAATGATATCAAATCTCCTCTGGCGTTCTTATTCCCAAGATTCGAAGACCCCTTGCGAGAACCGTGGATGTGGCCCCAATAAGTCCGAGTAGGGCGTTTCTTTTATTTTCGTTCTCCTCTTTTATGACCGGAGTCTTCTCGTATAAACGGTTCGCTAAAACTCCGAGCTCATATACATACAAAGCAAGTCCGCTCGTTCCGAGCGCCTTCGCCGATTCCAAAATTATATAAGGAAACTCTATTATCTTTCTTACTATCTCGAGTTCGGTATCTCCAAAAAGAGAGGGTTTGCCCCTGCCGGCCTTCCCGGCTTTTCTTAAGATGCTTTTAAGTCGGGCATAGGTGTACTGCAGATACGGCGCGCTCTGTCCGGATAAGTCGAGCATCCTCTCCCAGTCAAAAACTATATCGGACATCCTGTTCTCCTTGAGATCGTTATACTTCAGGGCACCGACTCCAACGGCTTCCGCCACTTCCCTCTTCTTTTTCTCGTCGAGGTCAGGATTTTTTTTATTCACGACTTCGTAGGCCAGCTTGACAGACTTGTCCAAAACTTCGTTAAGCATGATCGTCCGCCCCTCGCGCGTGGCAAGTTTCTTGGAGCCCTCTCCCAAGACCAATCCATACTTGACGTGGCTAAGCTCGGCTTTGTCCAAGCCGAGAATTTTTGCCAC
>JBBUAV010000046.1:0-4203 GCA_038058585.1 Patescibacteria group bacterium
GAACCCTCGATACCTTGCGGTATACACGCTTTCCAAGCGTGCGCACTAGGCCACTATGCGACCCCTCCAAATTTATCCAATTGCGATTTTAGGAGATAACTTATTCTCTCTCTTCCTTTGCCACTTTTCAAGAATCTCTCTTCCCTTAAGGCGTCTGTCTTGCTTGCGAATGCTTCGTAGTAGATTAATCGCCATGGTTTCCCATTTTTCGTCGATTTATTTTCTCCACGATTATGCTCCAGTAAACGATTCCGCAAATCCGCAGTACGACCCTTATACAGCTTTCCAGATTTTTCACTCCGTAAAATATATACGTAGTAGTACATAGGAACCACTTCCGCCCGAGGCGGACCAGCCTTGGGCTGGATGCGACCCCTCCTCGGAAATTACTTTACTTCAGCCCGCGCAAAGCCGCAACACGCTCTTCTACCGGCGGATGGGTCATGAAAAGTTTGTGCAACCAGGAAACGCCCTTGCCCTTGAACGGCGTGTCAATCCAAAGATGGGCGGTGGAATCCCGGGCAGTAGGCATCGGGACAGCGTCCTTCCCTATTTTTTCCAGTGCCTTTGCTAAGCCCTCCGGGTAGCGGGTAAGGAGCGCTCCCGATGCATCGGCCAGAAATTCCCGCCGGCGCGAAATAGCAAGCTGGATAAGCAAGGCGGCTATCGGGGCAAGGATAGATAACGCAATACCAATTAAAACCATCAGTCCTCCGGCACGGTTATTATTATTGTTCCTCCTCATCCCACCCCAAAACATTGACCTCATAAAAAAATCACCGAGGAGAGACACTACCCCCGCCAGAATCACGGCCACCGTGGAGACCAGGATGTCACGGTTGCCGACGTGCGAGAGCTCATGCGCCAAGACTCCTTCAAGTTCTTCGTTCTCAAGGCGGGCAATAGCGCCCTCGGTTACCGCGATCGCCGCGTGTTCCGGATCGCGGCCCGTCGCAAAGGCGTTTATTTGCTTGTCGGAAGTCACGTACAAACGGGGCATGGGAAGGCCGGCCGTGATACTCAGATTTTCAATCATATTCCAAAGGTAAGGGTTGTCTTTTTTTTCTATCTGCCGCGCCCGGGCGAGAGCCAAGGCGATCTTATCCGACGAAAAGTAGCTTACAATGGCCGATACGATACTGAAGGAAACGGCGAAAAAAAGTATTCCCTGATTGTTGAAAATGTAAGAGAACGACCAACCGAGGCCGATGACGACTATAAGAAACCCGGCGAACAGAAAATATGTGCGCCTAATATTGGAGTCCTGATGCGTATACAGGGAAGGCATAGAAGCGGGAGCTAAAACAGCTTAAAGATCAGAACTTGACCTTGACCGGTTCGCGCTCGGCGTCGGTCAGGTTGCCGAAAAATTCCGCGGGAGAGAATCCTAAAGACTTGGCCATGAGATTCGTGGGAAAAGTTTCTATTTTCGTATTCAGGTCGCGGACGTTCGTATTGTAGAACCTCCTCGCCGCCTGGATCTTGTTTTCCGTGTCGGAAAGCTCGTCCTGAAGCTTCAGGAAGTTTTCGTTCGCTTTAAGCTGGGGGTAGTTCTCGGCAACGGCAAAGAGAGATTTGAGCGCTCCGGAGAGCATATCCTCCGCTCCGGCTTTGTCTTTCGGCCCAGCTCCCATGGCGCGGGTGCGGGCTTCCGTCACTTTCTCAAAAACTCCCCTCTCGTGCTGCATATAGCCCTTTACGGCCGTGACGAGGTTCGGTATGAGGTCATAACGCCTTTTGAGCTGGACATCTATGTCCGACCAGGCTTCCCTCGTCCTGTTCCTTAGGCGAACCAGGGCGTTGTAGGTCCAGACGAGCCACAAAACTATGACTCCTAAAATTACAAATATGAAACTCATAACCCAGTTATTTTACCACAATCCGGAAAAAAATGAATTATACCCTAGTAGTCCTCGCCCATTCCCGGAGGCATGCCTCCGCCTTTTTCTTTCTTTTCCGGAATATTGGTTATGGCGACTCCTACCGTAAGGTAATTCGAGGCCACGGAGACAGAATTAATGAAAGCCGTTTTCACCACCTTAAGGGGATCTATGATTCCCGCATCCTTGAGATTTTCTATTTTATTGGTTACCGCGTTAAAACCGAGCCAGTTATCTCCAGTCTTTTTTCTGTCCCTCAAATCTTTTACTATACTCGCGGACGACTCACCACTGTTCGCAACAATCGCGCTAAGCGGGGCCTCCAAGGCCCTGTTTATAATATTCCAGGCGGCAGCCACGACCGATTTTTCCTGGTCCTTGATTTCGTTCTCCAAAATACGGGTGTTGAACAACGCCATTCCTCCACCCGGCACTATTCCTTCTTCCATGGCGGCGCGCGTGGCGGCGACGGCGTCTTCAACTCTTTGCTTCAGTTCTTTCTGGGCGGATTCCGTGGGAGCGCCGACTTTAATGACGGCCACACCGCCGGCAAGCTTGCCCAATCTTTCCTGTAGTTTTTCTTTGTCAAAATCGGAGTCGGTCTTTTTTATCTGGGTCTTGAGCTGTGAAACTCTTTCTTCTATCGCTTTCTTGTCTCCCTTCCCGCCAACTATGGTTGTATTATCCTTATTGGCCACAACTTTGTGCGCGTGCCCCAGGTCCGAAACTTCAATGATATCCAATTTTTTCCCCAAATCTTCCGAGATAAACTGCGCTCCGGTTACGATCGCTATATCCTGGAGCATTTCTTTCCTCCTGTCGCCGAAACCGGGAGCCTTCACCGCCAAGACGTTGAATACACCGCGTAGTTTGTTCACGACGAGCGTTGCGAGCGCTTCTCCGTCAACTTCCTCGGCAATGATCACAAGCTCCTTCTTCCCGCTCTGCACGATCTTTTCGAGAAGCGAGAGAATGTCCGAAATGGACGATATCTTCTTGTCGGTGATCAAAATATAGGGGTCCTCGAGTTCCGCCTCCATCCTCTCCTGGTTCGTAACCATATACTGCGATATATAGCCGCGGTCGAACTGCAGGCCGTCAACCATCTCATAGGAATTACCTATGGTATTGGAATCCTCTATGGTTACGACCCCCTCTTTGCCAATCTTCGACATTACCTCGGCGATGAGCTTGCCGATGTTGCCGTCTTTGGACGAAAGAGTGGCCACTTCTTCTATTTTTTTGTTGTCGTTTATAAGCTCTTTCTGCTCTTCTAATTTCTTGATAACCTCTTTACTCGCTCTCTCTAATTCCTCGGCGAGATGAATAACATTGAAACCCTTCCCTTTTATCAATTTTTCCCCTTCATCAATCATCGCGTGAGTTAGAACCACGGCGGTGGTAGTGCCGTCGCCGACATCGTCGTTAGTTTTATCAGCGGCCTGTTTCACGAATTCCGCCCCCAGATTCTCCCATTTGTTCTCAAGCTCTATTTCTTTGGCAACGGTAACGCCATCGAAAGTAACCTGGGGCGCTCCGTATCCCTTCTCTATCACAACCGCCCTCCCGCGTGGACCAAGCGTCATCCGCACTGCCTCGGCCAGTTTATCGATTCCCTTCTTGATCGCCGTGCGCGCCTCTTCGTTGAATAAAATTTGTTTCGCCATGATTTTTTACTCGATTATCGCCAAAATATCGTCTTCGTCTCCAACAAGATATTTCTTGTTGTCTATCTCGATCTCGTCGGGACCGTATTTTTTAAAAAGCACGATGTCGCCGACCTTGACCGACATCTGAATCCTCTCTCCTTTTTCATTGAGTTTACCGGGGCCTATGGCAAGCACCTTCCCCTTCATGGGTTTCTCTCTCTCGGCGGTGTCCGGTATAACTATGCCTGATTTTGTGGTTTTCTCCTCGTCCAACGTCTCTATGAAAATATGGTTGGATAATGGTTTGAAATTCATATTTATTGATTTATGAGATGTATCGAATAACTTTGGCACTCTCGACCAAAGAGTGCTAACTAAATTTATTCGAGGAGCGCGACCGTGTCAAGGCCCTACCCTTTGTTTATTCTCTCGTAGATATTCAGAACCGCCTTTACGGCGTCCCCTACTGAAATATTGTTCTGCTTATATAAAACGTCCGTAACGTCCCCCACCGCCCAAATGCCGGGGTTCGAGGTTTGCTGGGTCTTGTGATCAACGATTATTTCTCCCGCCTTATTCAACTCAACCAAATCCTTCACGAAATCGGAGTTGGGAATCGAACCAATCTCCACAAAAACCCCTTCGAGTTTCAGCTCTTTCGTTTCGCCGCTCTT
>JBBUAV010000047.1:0-7076 GCA_038058585.1 Patescibacteria group bacterium
GTCCACAACTGTAAGAACGAACACGCCCACTTCCTGACCGTGGGCCTTTTAACCCATGAGTGGGATGGCGAAGCGCAGGTTATGGAGCCGGACGAAATCGTGGAATGGAAATGGTTTGATCTTAACAACCTCCCTCATCCGCGCTATTTCCCGAGCTTTGAGGTCATAGAGAATTACAAGGAGGGCAAGTTTTATGTAAGGAGACCGTAGGCGGGCCCGGCTGAGGCTCTGCTAATTGACAATTCACTTATATTTCTGTATTATAGTCATTGGTATTTCTAAGTATCTGATTCCAGTCAGGCCGGAAGGGAGGTGATTTGTTGTGGCCAGCAAGCGGGCATTGCGGCGGAAAAAGTGCGAAAGGAAGTTTCGTTTTTCGTCCCATGACGAAGCAAGGCGTACTGCATCGGAACTTATGAAGAACAGAGAGAGAAGGTGGCCGTTATGGCCGTATCACTGCTGCTTTTGCGGCGGGTATCACATTGGCCATCCGCCACGGAAACTTATAATTGCCCAGACGCAGAGGCGCCTGGCTACAAGGTATTACTGAACCCAGCGCGGGGGCTGCCGGAACTTTGGGCAGCCCTCTTTTTTTATTTGTTCACCGGCGGAATTACGCCGTGCAGCCAGCATCAATATGTTTACGAGGATTAAACACGCGGCTCGGAGTTTGATAGCCCGCAATTCCGATGTTACTATCTTCTTAGTTAATCTCAAGCAGAAATTTGGAAAGGAGGAACGCGATGGAAGCGCCGCCCAGAGAAATGGGGATCGATGATTTCAATAAGTTCGTGATGGAAGAAGTTCATAAGCGATACGAGAGAATCGATTCTCACTATCGTTGCCGGAAATGCGGAACGCGAACCGAGCAGGTTGTCTGTTACGTCTCGCTTCACATGGCGGGGTTCAGTTTCTGCTCTGGAAGCGGAAAAGTGGGAAATCTGGCCCTTCTCTACTGTCCGAAGTGCGAAGGTGCGCCGAAGAAATATCATACCTGCGTCCACATTCCCATGCCTATCGGCGGTTCCGCCGTCACCACCTTCATTCAGATAACCTGAGTAAATAGAAATATTGTTTTTATCCAGACCGCACCGGCTTGCCGCTGCGGTCATATTTTTATAAAGGGTTACAATAACCGTGAGTTTTCGTATTATACTTACAGAGACAAAATGAGGAGATATTTATTAGCGGTATTCGGTATTTTTTCTATCGCGGCGTCAAATATAGGATACGCGGCAAGCGTTGTGGTTTTTAATCCGGCGGTCCGGCAGGGCGAAACCCTTGTAATGAAATTCAGCGAGGTTCCGAAAAGCGCCGTTTTCAACGGCAAGGAAATCGTTGTTTTCCCGTATCAGAACGACTGGAGAGCCATCGTGCCGCTTCCGCTCTCGATGAAGACCGGCGCTTACCGGCTCACGGCGGAATTCTCCGGCGGAACAAGCTTCGAAAAAAATACCACCGTGTTAAAAAAACCGATAAAAACGATTACTTTACCTCCGCCGCCGAAGCTCGGTCTTACCGACAAGGAAATAGTCCAAAATCTCGCCGTAGCTAACAGTGGAGTAAGGAAAACAGTGGAAGAGGTTAAAGACGCTACTCTTTTTGCAGCTCCCTTCGGCCTGCCTCTCGCTGACAACCGTAAGATCTCAAGCCCTTTCGGAGAGATAAGGAAAACAGGAGAAGAGAGCATAACCCACCTCGGAACCGATTTTGACGCCGCGAAGGGGCGGGCAGTCGGAGCGATAAACGCCGGTACGGTGAAAAGCGCCTATTTCGATTCCATTTACGGCAATTCCGTCATCATTGATCACGGCCGCGGCATTTATTCCCTTTATATTCATCTGAATACAATGAAGGTCAAAGCCGGCGACGCCGTGAAAAAGGGAACACTTGTAGGCACTGTCGGCGACTCGGGCCTTGCGAGCGCCCCGCACCTTCACCTCTCCATCAAGGTGGGAGGCGTTTCGGTTGATCCGGTCCAGTTCGTACGTGTTTTCAAGTAGAAGGAATTGTCTGGATAGACGAATAGAAGAATGATTTTAGCAAATCGGGTTTTTCCCGGGACGGAACCACTTGTTTTCCGGCTTGAATTTAGAAAATATCTGTTTTAACATATTGAGCAGTATTACGGTTGATATTCCACCGGCAGAGGAGGCAGTTCCGATGAGGGAAAGGGAATTGATTCTCAAATCTTCACCTTGCGACACCAATCTGTACGGAAGCGGCCCCAAGACCACCAAGGAAGCGAGGAAAGAGGGGCAAAAACCATGTCCTCATTTTGAGCTCTGCAACGGCATGGATGGCACGGGCTTCAAAAAAGGACGAATATGTGTGATGCAGATGGGCGTTCAGGTGGCCCGGTCCTGCGTGAGGCACGGCGCAAGCGTGAGCCAGCAAACATCCGTTCTCCGGGAAAGAATACGAGTCCCGCAAGACGGCTTCATCTGGTCTCCCGACAGGAAGACATTCAGGATCCTCACCAATCCGGAGGAGGCGATTCAATTCGCACAGGCGTTCGCAAGAACCGTTCTCCGGTCGAATTAGTCCCCCACAAACTTTCGATCCGTGGCCATCCAAAAGGTGGCCACTAACTTTTTTTGAAAATGAAATATGCCACTTGCTGTTTTTATATTTTTATTGTATAACTTTCGAGGTACTGAATTTCGGAAGGAGGTTCCGGATGATCCAGATCAGCAAAAGAGAAAGGAAGATAGTTTCACGCAAAGAAGAAGGGGCAAGTCACGCGGATATCGCGAGATCGCTTAACGGCATATCTCCCGAGAGAGTGAGGCAGTTGTATCTGGCCGCGAGAAGGAAATTGGCCTGCGAGTCCAAGGTGGCCGATCTCAAGAGAAGAGGAAGGATACTCGAGGCGATCTACTGGGATCTTTCCTGGAGGTTTCCCCGAATCAAAAAGACCCTCCTTTTCAAGACAAAGAGCGGTGAAGACGCAGTGAGGGAACTGCTTTTAAGCAACCGCGACGAGGTTTCCAATTTTTCGTGGATGGGTCCGCGCCAAGTGGAGGATTTGGAAAAAATCCTTGCCGAATACAACTTCTGCCTCGGCATGACCGAGGAGGAGATCAGCGAAAAAGGGGCGGGATGATTATTTGTCCTGCCCCCTTAAATTCTCTGCCATTTTTTATCGAAGGCTATCTCGGCAAGGTGGAGGTCGTGGCGGGTTGCCATCCGCTTCCTCCATACATCATCCAGGGACCCATGGGGTACCCCTGATAGTACTGGTCGAAGTTTCCGCCGTATCCCCGCATCATCAGGTTGCCGTAATATCCTCCCCCGAAGTAGGACTTAAGTTCTCCTAATTTCACGCCGACGGAGAATACGAGCGCGATAATCGCCAACATGATGATAATGCGCAGGAGAAAATGTCTTCCGTGCCCGCCGTAGCCCCAGCACCCCAGGTGTCCATGCATACCGTGACAGACCGGGCATTTCTGCCCTTCGTCTTTTTTATTGTCTTCCATTTTATTTTTATCGAAAGCTGATCCAAACAACCTTTCCCGTTAATTATTGAACGCAACCCGAAATTTATCAACGGGAATTATCGTTTTTTATGAGCCGCAGCGCCTCGGCCGGATTCTTGACCCAGCGTATCTCTTGGTCGCGTCTCCACCAGGTCATTTGGCGCTTGGCGTATTTCCAACTCTCCTTTTTTAGGGTTTCGAACATTTCCTCTCTTGAAATTAGTCCGCGAAGATATCGGCTCACATAGCGGTATTCCAATCCCAAGTCGTCCAACTTCTTCCAGCTTACGCCGTTCCGATGCAGTCTTTCTGCCTCCTTTACCAATCCGGCGTCCAATCTTTCTGCCAGTCTTTTGTTTATTCTCTCCCTCAGTTTCTCGGGCGGAAGCTTTATGCCGATCTTCAAGAGATCATACGGTGATCTTCTGTCCCGAGCCTGCCGAAGGAGAAGCCCGGGTACCGGCTTTTTGGTCGCGTGAATTATCTCGAGCGCCCGCGTGAGGCGCCTTTTATTGTGCCGGTCGATGCCTTCAGCTCTAACGGGATCAAGCTTTTTCAATTCAATGAAGAGTTCCTGCTCTGTTTTCCTTTCCAGTTTCCTGCGAAGCGCGGGATTGGGTTTTATTTTCGGCAGATCGTAGCCATAGACGAGAGAATCGATATAAAATCCGGTCCCGCCGGCGATTACGGGCGTCTTCCCCTTCGACAGGATTTTCTTTATTGCGGCGCGGCCGAGTTTTTGATACTGGGCCGCGGTGAAGGTTCTCTTCGGCGAGGCGACGTCGAGAAGATAATGGGGGACGCCGCGCATCTCTTTTTTGGTTATCTTCCCGCTCCCAATATTGAGGCCTCTATAAACCTGCCGTGAATCGGCCGAAATTATCTCCGCTCCTTTTATGCCGTATTTTTTTTCGGCCCGCTCTGCCTGCCCGGCCGTAGTCACGCGAAGGCGGGAGCCTAGTCGAAGGGCTATTTTTACCGCCAGGTCCGATTTTCCGCTCGCCGTCGGTCCCACTAAGACGATTATCCTCGGTTTTTTCATTGACATTTGTTACGTGTCGAGTATATTCAGGTTAGCAGTTATTATAACCCGACCTCAAGCGGAGGATTCTATGAACGGAAGCAATTTTTTCAGGATCCTTGGCCTACTTTGCATCACTCTGGGACTTGTAGCTCTCGCGCAGGTGAAACAAGTGAAAGATCCGGCGGTGGAAACGGACGAAGAGAGGATGATAAATTTCTCCGGCGACCTTCCGCCCTCGGAAGATTTATGCCTTGCTGCCTGAATTGTTTACTTCCCTCCCGCCCCCGCAGTGACCACGGTTTTTCCTTCAACTACTCTCCTCGGAGATCTGACTCCTTATACCCCCCTCCTTTTCGCGGGAGGGGTTTTGTTATACTTGACAAATAATTTATATATGGTAAAATGTAACCAGAACGTCAAATCTGAGAGGAGAAACGAGGATGCTGACGAGACTGTTCGGAGACTTCGAGTTCATGTTTTGGGTCATTCTGGTTAGCGTTGTTTACCTATTCGTCATTTCCCCGCTTGTTCGCCACCTCTGGCGCACAAGGCCTGGCGGAACCACGCGCGGTATGGTCAAGGAGGTCAGGGACCTCTTCGGCCACGGCGACAACGGATTTCTGGCTATGTCGCTACCCCAGTCCATCTGGGATGGTGCCAAAGCGTGGCACCCCGCTTTTGCCAGACCATTTTCGGTCGGTGCCGAGGTTCGGTACGAACGCCGTCGTTCTCGATTTACACCGAGAGCCGTGGTTGAGAAGACCTACCGACGGCATGGCGTGCCTATGGTACGCCTCTGGAACGGCAGCAGCCGGTTCAGCCGGCCGCTTCACGAGATCAACTTCGCGGTCTGACCCGAAAAGAATTCCGCCTTATACTCCTCCTTAAGTCCAAAGAAAAGGCCCGTACCGATGTCTTTCATCTTTTTAGATGATTTCGGTGCGGGCCTCCTTCCTTTTTACCCCCACACCAAACGGGTTACGGGGTGATGTCAGATAGTTTTCTCTTCTACTTCTTTTTTTATTTTTTCCAGAAGTTTCTCCGTTTTTACCTCTCCTTCCTGGCCTCTCCTATAGTGGCGGACGTTAACAGTTCTATTATTTTCTTCTTTTTCTCCAACCACGAGTATATAGGGAACCTTCATGATTTCCGCTTCGCGGATGCGTTTGCCCACCGTAAGATTTTCGTCGCTTAAATTGGTGCGTAAGCCGGCAGCCTTCAGTTTCTCATAGATTTCGACGGCATATTTCCTTTGGTCTGAGCCGACGTTTATTATTTCCGCCTGAACAGGGGAAAACCACAGGGGCAGGGCTCCGGCAAAATGTTCTATTATAACCGAAAGGAACCGTTCAATGGAACCCATTATGGCGGCGTGAATCATGGCTATCCGTTCGGGGTTGCCCTTTTCGTTCGTACAGACGAGATCGAATCTTTCCGGCTGATTCATGTCGAGCTGGATCGTGGCAACTTGCCAATCGCGGCCCAGGGAATCTTTGGCCAGAAAATCTATTTTCGGGCCGTAAAAAGCGGCTTCGCCGATCGCCTCCGCCGCCTTCACTCCGTGTTCCTTTACGATGCCTTGAAGGATCTCTTCGGCAAGTTTCCAGATTTTAGGAGAGCCCAAGTATTTTTTCGGCTGTTTTGGGTCGTGGAGCGATAACCGCACATCCATTTTAAACCCGAATGCTCCATAGAACTCGTTTACAATATCCCAGATCTTGAGCATTTCTTCCTTTATCTGGGAGAAACGGCAGAAGACGTGCGCGTCGTCCTGCGTGAAGCTCCGCGCGCGGGAGAGCCCGGAAAGCTCTCCGGTTTGTTCGTCGCGGTAGCACATGGTGGTGTTCGCGTATCGGAGCGGAAGGTCGCGGTAGCTCCATGGCCTGCGGCTGTATATCTGGATATGGTGCGGACAGTTCATCGGCTTCATCGCGAAGAGATGTCCCTCGCGGGTTGTTATTTTGAAGAGTTCGTCCTTGAACTTATCCCAGTGTCCGCTCTTTTCGTAGAGTTCTTTTTTCGCAATATGAGGTATCTCCACTTTCTCATAGCCACGCTTTTCCCGCAGGTTCCATACGAAGCTATCGAGGAGATTGCGTACAAGCGTTCCTTTGGGCGTCCAGAGGGGGAGACCGCTTCCGACGAGCTCCGAGAAGGTAAAGAGATCTAATCGCAGCCCCAGTTTTTTATGGTCGCGTTTCTCGGCCTCCTCGCGCATTCCAAGGTATTCATCCAGCTCTTTCTTGGTTCCGAAAGCGAGGCCGTAGATCCGCTGGAGCTGAGGATTTTTCTCGCTCCCGCGCCAATAGGCCCCGGCGATCTTGTCCAATTTAAATGCGTCGGGGTTGATTTCCTTAGTGTTTTTGACATGGCCGCCGCGGCAGAGGTCGAAGAATACATCGCCCGTTTTGTAAATCGTAAGCGGCTTCTTGTCTTTGGCGAATTCCTTTATGAGGTCCAGCTTGAACGGCTGGTTTTTGAACGTCTTTTTTGCCTCGGCCGGAGTCGTTTTCTTTCCGGAGAACGGAAGCCCCGCGCGGATGTGGTCCCGCATCGTTTTTTCGAATTTT
>JBBUAV010000048.1:0-4832 GCA_038058585.1 Patescibacteria group bacterium
CGTAAAATTTCAGTGTTTCCGAGTGGATCAGGGTGTGCCAATCGTACAATTCCTTCAGAACCCGGTTCCACTGGGTTCGCATTAAGTCCACGGTGGGGTGACAGAGTTCCGCCGTCGTTGAAACTTCGGCGGACAGGGGGCTGAAAGAGATGGTCTTGTTCCCGATTTTCTTAACGAATACAATGAGTTTAGAAAATCGCAATCCCGTCTAAAGCGGAAGGTTGGCAGAGTGGACGAATGCGCCGCACTTGAAATGCGGTAGAGGAGTAATCCTCTCGGAGGTTCGAATCCTCCACCTTCCGCTTTATACGGGAAAAACCGGTTGGGTATAAGCCCTCGTAGGTTCTCCCGCTTTGTGCGGGGAAAACCGCTACATTATAATTATCCCGTGATGGAAAAGGTCAAAATTGAACAACATAGTTCTGCGGGAATACTCTGGATTATCGGGTGGCTTTTCACAATAGGCCTCCTGCATCTCCCGCTTTGGAAGGGAATGCTCGCTATAATAATCTGGCCCTATTATATCGGCACAGCACTAAGCTCATTCATTCGTTAATCTTTAATCTTGAACTCGCGGCCAACTTGCCACAAATAAATCGGTGGTGGACATCCATTGCCGGCAACATTAAAATGCTACAATATTTTCATGTCCGAAAATAAAGTTGTTTCGACCATCAAAAAAGTTATGCCGGCGGTGGTCTCCATCGCCATAGCAAAACACCTGGAAGACCTCGAAAAAGAGATACCCAAGGAACTCTATCCGTTTCTGCCTCACGGCCCTCACGGACCGGAGCTGAAGATCCCGCCGGGACTCGTAGACAAGCGCGGAATGGTTCAAGTCGGCGGCGGCTCCGGGTTTATTGTGAACGAAAAGGGAATTGTGCTCACCAATAAGCATGTCATAAGCGATTCCAAAGCCGAATACACGGTTATAACAAGCGACGGGAGAAAATTTGGAGCCGAAATCTTGAGCCGGGACCCGATAAACGATGTGGCTATAATAAAGATCCAGGCAGCAGGCCTGCCCATCGTAAAACTCGGCGATGCCTCGCATCTTGACCTCGGAGAAAGCGTTGTCGCCATAGGCAACGCCCTGGGAATTTTCAAAAATACGGTGTCTTTGGGCATAGTTTCCGGCCTTTCACGCTCCATTTCCGCCCAAGCCGACCCGAACGCCCCTCCGCAGGAAATGAGGGGCCTTATTCAGACAGACGCCGCCATAAACCCGGGCAATTCCGGCGGGCCGCTCGTGACCCTTGAAGGCGACGTCATCGGCATCAACACAGCTATCATCTTCGGCGCCCAGAACATAGGATTCGCCATACCCATAAATGCCGCGAAGCGCGACCTGGAAGACATTAAAAAATACGGCCGCATAAAAAGGCCGCTCTTGGGGGTCCGTTACGTAATGATAGACGAAAATCTGAGGGATAAAATGAACCTGCCCGTAAGCTACGGAGCGTTAATAGTAAAAGAGAGCCAAAATGACCACGGCGTCGTGCCCGGCAGCCCCGCGGATAAGGCCGGTCTTAAAGAGAAGGATATAATCCTTGAGTTTAATTCAAAAAAATTGGACAAAGACCACCCGATACAGGATTTCCTGGAAAATCTGGATGTCGGGAATCAAATCGAGCTCCTCGTTATGAGGAAAGAAAAACAATTTAACGTAAAGCTCGTTCTCATGGAGAGGAAATGAGTTACCCGAGGTAGAAAGCCATAATACCGAACTTCTTCAATTTTTCCCCGTAGCCGGTGTAGGATAAAAAAATTTCCCTTGCTTCCCGTCCGGACTTCGCGGACGGCATGATTTTTCCGTAGTTTACGGCCTTGAGCATGGCCGTGAGCGTCCTAAACCTTCTCGCCTTCCGCACCTCCTTAACCAATCTCATTCTTCCGCAAACGATAACCAGCTTGTCCCCTGCTTTTATTTTTCTGTATTTTTCCGTAGCGGCCCGTGTTTCTATCTCCTTCAAACCACGCTTAATATCCAGGAAATCATTCCTATCCGTTTTTCTGAACCTCAAGGTCCAGCTCCTCATCAATATTCGCGCAAATCAACAAGTAGTCCGTCTCTGTCCAAAAGCAGAACCTTGTCGTGCCGTTCATCGAGGAACCGGCTGCCGCTCCAGGCCCGGTACTCGTGGCTGAAGAAATCGGCATCCACCCTGTATTTATCGAAACAGCCTTTGTAATTTATGGTATCCAAATATGCCCTGCAGGCATCATAGTCCGTGGCCGGGATCGGCGGGCTCGAAGCCGGAAGACGGCAACCTCCGAGTGACAGGATATAGTCCTGGCACTTTCCGCTGAGGTAGGAAATTTCGGAACGGTTGACGTAGGGGCAGCTGCGCGGAAGAGAAGGTGTAAATTTATTGTAGTTTTCGAGGTAACCGACGCACTTGTTGAGGCGCAGGTTTTTGCCTATGGCGCTTGTGGTGGAATAAATGTAAAGATAATCGTACTTTCTCAAAAATATGTCTCTTTCCGGCGCCAGGCCCGACGGGTCGTAAATATCCACGGCCCGAGGGATAATCTGGCTTCCGCGGTTGGCCCGGAGAACCCAGCCCGTCACGTTTATGGCCTCATTGGTGCTGAAACTGGTCTTCAGGGAAACCGTTCCGTAGGAATAGATCGAACCGGGGGAGAGCGAACCTATGCTTATCTTTTTGAAATAAGGAGAGAGGTCAGCCTCGGTAAATCCTTTCGGGATGTCGTAGGAATTGATCTTGGTCGTCGTAGCCGGTAGAAAAACTTGCTGCGGAGGTTTTACGTACGGCGTCGTCTGGGGCCAATAGGTTGAAGTTGAAACGAAACCGCCACCGCTCGTCGCAACGGTACTCGTTGAAAAAGGACGCAGACCGAACGATGTAAGCTTTCCTATCGTCCCGGAACGCACGAAATAAAGGCCGGCTCCGAGGAACACAACCATAAGCAATATAGTTATGACTTTCCCTCCCATGTTCATTAAACGACGAAGTTGATCAGTTTACCCTTCACGTAGATGACCTTTTTGGGTTTACCCGCTCCCAGAAACGACTTGACCTTAGAACTGGACAGGGCGGCGTCCTTTATCTCATTCTCTCCCGCGGAAACCGGAATTTCAATAACATCCCTCACTTTCCCGTTAACCTGAACAACAACCGATAATCTGCTCTCTTTCAACGCGCCTGGGTCATAATCGGGCCATCCGGATACGTGAATGGATCTCTTGTTTCCAAGCGCGGTTCTCCAGATTTCCTCGGTAAGGTGCGGAGCGAATGGGGCAAGAAGTTTCAGAAAATCCTGCCAAGCCGAAAGCGACACGCCTTTAGGGTTAGCCTCTATGGCGTTCAGCATGATCATCATGGCGCTGATCGCCGTATTGTAGCGCAAATTCTCTATATCTTCGCCGACTTTCTTTATTGTCCGGTTCAGCATTCGGAATATCTCTTCATCTCTTTCTTTCGGATGCTTAGAAGATATGAAAGCGCTGCCGAACCTAAAAACGCGTTTCAAAAATCTTTCTATCCCGAGGATGCTTGCGTCGCGGAAGTCCCCTCCCTGCTCGAACGGAGCCAAAAACATCAAATACATTCTCAAGGTATCCGCGCCGAATTTCTTTATATACTCGTCGGGGTTAACGATATTGCCCTTGGATTTGGACATTTTAGTTCCCTCCCTGATAAGAAGGCCATGGGCCCTGAATTTTTTGAACGGCTCCTCTCCGCCAGGGGCGGATCCGCCTTTGGCGGAAAAATCAACCACACCTATGTCGTGCAATGCCATAGCCAAAAATCTTACGTAGAGGAGATGAAGAACCGCGTGTTCGGCTCCGCCGATGTACATATCGGCCGGTAGCCACTTCCTCGCCCTCATTTTCTCAAACGGCTCTTTCTTGTTTTTCGGGTCAAGATAACGCATGTAATACCAGGCGGAATCAAGGAATGTGTCCGAAACATCAGTCTCGCGGCGAGCTTTTCCTCCGCATTTCGGGCATTTTGTCTCGTAGAACGACTTAACGGAGGCAAGCGGAGACATGCCGCTTCCCGTAGGACGGAAATTTTTCACAAAAGGAAGCTTGACCGGCAAGTCTTTCTCCGGAACCGGTTGCCACTCGTCTTTCTCGCAGTAGATCATCGGTATCGGCGGCCCCCAGTATCTCTGCCGCGAGATAAGCCAGTCGCGGAGGCGATACTGCACCTTCTTCCTGCCACCGACGAATTTCGTGATCGCCCATTTCGCTTTTTCGGAATCCATACCGGAGAATTTGCCGGAGCTTACCAGAATACCTGCATCGAGATACACCGTCTCTTTCCGAAATTGCTCCCAAGCGTACCGTTGAGAACTGATAGTCATAAAACCAGGGATGTCGTCCAATTTCATCCAAAACGCTTTGTGATGTTTAGAGTGTTCGGGTAAAACGGCGTCGCGTTCTTCGTTCATCAATTCAAAAAGCAGGCCTTCCGCATCGGCAACTCTATTTTCATTCTTATGCGCGGCGAAATATGCTCCTATTTGTCTGCCGAGACTTCTTACGAAGCGAGTGTTCTTATAGCCAGTTTCTTCTCTTATCTCTCTCGTGGCCGCTGTCACCGGATCTTCGCCGTCATCAATCCCACCGATAATGAATGTGTGCCAGCCGTAACCTTTCCAATCAAGCACAAGACACTCGTCCGTTTTGCGGTTTATCAAAACACTGTACGTGGTTCTCCGCGCAACAGTCCTGGCGCCTTCCTTACGTTTTGATTCTTCGTCTTCGAAAAATGGTGCAATCACCTCTCGAATCGGCAGCTTGTACTTCTTCGCAAATTCAAAGTCGCGTTCGTCGTGCGCCGGAACCGCCATAATCGCGC
>JBBUAV010000049.1:0-3894 GCA_038058585.1 Patescibacteria group bacterium
CGCTCACGCCGAAAAGATTAACCCTCTTTTCTATAACATCCCTCAAGCCGTTGATGACGGAATCCCTGTCGCCTTCCGCAACCTGGGAAAGGTCGGCCTTATAGACCAAATGGCTTCCCCCGACAAGGTCGAGTCCCAATCTCCAGGGCCGCCATTTGGCTCCCCAGTATTTCGGATAAACAAAAAATCCGGCGGCGATAGCCACCAGTACTATGATCAATAAAATTATGCCCGATCCCTTACGCACGGAAATTATTGTACCAGGTTTGGAGTAATAAGTAAAATTTTAGGAGGGATAAGATATAAGTTCACCTATCCCTCCCATAGAGCAGTCAAGAGAAAGAAGTGGATGAGCATGAAAAGCATTACCAAGAACGTGCGGTGTTTCGGATTCATCACCCGTCTCCTTTTCTAAGTTTGGTATGTGAACTACAGCTGGCTATATTAAAGCAGATTATCCATCCCCAGGAAAGCGGTTTAGTGGAAATTATTGAAAAAACAGAACCTGAGTTTGTACCCCCACTAGGAATCTCCCGCCCATTGTTCGAGTACAAGCGAGATTACAATGGCGTGGATTCCGCACTCTTTGAAGTTATCCAACTCTAAACTTCGCGAACTCAACGGGCTGGATCGCGCATCTCTAATTCGCTATCGCTCAAAGAGCTGCGGGGAGAACCTAGGTCAACTGCTTACAGTCGGCAGCGAATTGAAGATAAAAACAGATAAGTTCCGCGCATCGTGCCCCCACTAGGAATCGAACCTAGGTCAACTGCTTAAAAGGCAGCTGCTTTACCATTAAGCTATGGGGGCACGATGCGTACAACTCGCATCTGGAATCTGTTTTTATTTTCAATGAGCGAACCGACTGGTAAAATTTAACTTTTTAAATTTTACCAAAGGCAGCTGCCCTGCCTGCTCGCCTCGCTAAAGCTACGGCGAAGCGGGCCGGCAGACAAGTCTACCACTGAGCTATGGGGACGTACGACGATAATTCTATCAATTTGGGCACCAAAAAATCAAATCAATTATTCTCCGAATCTTCAAGGATTTTTCTTTCTTTGTCTCCTAATTTCTTCGGCGCCTTCACTATAAAATCAACCAGCAAGTCTCCCCGGCCGTAAGAGCCGAAATGCGGCATCCCTTCATTCGGGATACGCATATTTTCCTTAAGATTGAATCCGGCCGGAACCTCAACGTTCAGTTTCCCGCCGCCTATGGTCGGTATTTCCAACTTGCGTCCCAGAAGAAGGTCAAGTACTTTAATTTCCTTTTTGACGATCAAATCAGCACCTTTCCTTTCAAATACGCCGTGGGGTTTGATCTTTATTCTTACGTATAGATCACCGGCCGTGTTTCCTCTCTCTCCGGCTTCGCCTCCGCCGGTCACTTTTATAATCTGGCCGTTCCCAACTCCGGGAAGTATATCCAGTTTTATTTCCCGTTCTGATTGAACCCGGCCGCTTCCCTTGCAAGCCTTGCAGGCGTTTTTGGGAACTTTTCCCGAACCGCGGCAATTCTCGCAGGCCTTAACCTGGGAAAAACTTCCAAAAAACGTACGGCGCTGCTCTCTTATCTCCCCCTGTCCTCCGCAAACCGAACAGTTTATAAAATCGGATTTGTCTTTGGCCCCGCGCCCGCCGCACTCGCTACAGGTAATATTGGCCCGGATATTCACCTTTTTGGTTACCCCACTGAAGGCCTCCTCAAGGAAAACCTCTTCGGTCATCTGCAGATCCGAACCTCTTTCGTAGGTGCGCCGTTTCGGCCTTACCCCTATGCCTTCAAAAAAACTTTGAAGCACGTCGTTGAAATCGTCGAAATCGGAAAAGTTGCGGCCATCCACGGAAAAACCGAACCCGTCCCCCCAGCCGGGAAATCCGTTTTCGAAACCGGCCCAGGAATGGCCGCCGAATCCACCCATGGGCTCGGCCGTGCCGAAACGGTCGTAGCTTTCCCTCTTCTGCTTGTTGGACAAGATCTGGTACGCCTCGTTTATTTCCTTGAACTTTTTCTCGTCACCACCTTTTTTATCGGGGTGATGCTCGTGAGCAAGTTTACGGTAAGCTTTCTTTATTTCCTCTTCGGTTGCCTCACGCTCAACGCCCAAGATCTTGTAGTAATCTTTATTCGGCATGGAATAAATTAAAACTCAACTATCTCGTGAGTTCTTGACTCTCCTATGAGATGTATGAAACCGGTCGAAAGGAGTATTTGATAAAGGAGAAAAGAAACAACCGCCGCGATTGAATAAAACAGGAAACCAAAACCCCTTATGAAGATAAAAACAACGAGTGCCCATACGGCTATGAACAGGTTATCGAAACGACTTCTCCAATCCGCGAGCGACTTGGTAGTATATCGATAAACGAAATCGCTTACCGGCTCGTCCGGAGATATATTCGCGCCTACGCTTTTCGAGAAACCGTCTGCGATCTGTTTCGCGGTCTGAGCTATAGCCGCCTGTCTCCCCTGCGGAGGGAGATCTTTGAACGTCTGATTGTCGCTCAGTATGAAAACTGCGATATTTTCCGTAAATTTGCCGAAAGTGGAATTCAGGTTTATCTCCGGATAAACGGTGGTTACAAAATTGGCCGTCCAGTTGAAGAAAGTCAGGAAATTATCTTGAGGGATAAGGGTGTTCGACTGCATCCAGAGCGGCAGATATAGTCCGACAAAAAGAAGAACGAGCGCCGTCGTGATTTTCCTCAATATTATGCCTGCAGTTTTAAAAAACTTTATCTCCAGCGTATTTTCCAGCTCGGAACTGGCCGTAGATTCGCCCCAGAGAAGAAATACAAAAACGGCAACGCCCGTGGCGACAAGAAGCAGTGTATCGTAATAATAAAAGAACGAAAGAAGGGCAATCGTCTTCAGTAGTATCACGAGAAAACGCCGGCCGGGACTTTTGGTAAGCAAGGATTGGATAACGGAAAAAGCCGCGAACAATACGAGACCGCCCGAAAGGAACCAAAATGAATATCCGTCCGCGATATAGCCGCGATAGAGGAAGCTTACCGCCGCGGCGGACAACACCGTTAACGCGTCGAATATTACGGATTTATACAAACCGGGGTGTGAGAGAGGCGAAGCCGGGTTAACTTGCTGTATCAGATTTTGGCTCGGTATTTTGCCGTCCATCGTTCTTATTATCACTATTATACATCGTCTGCCCGATCTTTTGAATTTCGGCAGACAAAGAGGCAATAGCCGATTTTATCTCGTCAACGTTCGTGCCGTCCTTAACTTTCTTGAGTGCCTCTAATTTCTCGTTTATGGAAGATTTAACGTCCTCTCCCAGCTTCTCGCCGGCGTCTCTCACCGATTTTTCGGCTAAGTAAACCACGCTTTCGGCCTGATTCTTCACGTCTACCAACTCACGTTTCCTCGCGTCCTCGACGGCATGCTCGGACGCTTCTTTTTTAAGTTTTTCGATCTCCTCTTTGGAAAGATTGGTTGACGCCTCTATCTTCACCGATTGCGATTTGCCGGTGGCTTTATCCTTGGCGGAAACGTTCAGTATGCCGTTCGCGTCTATGTCGAACGCCACCTCAACTTGCGGCATTCCGCGCGGAGACGGAGGGATACCGTCGAGAATGAATTTTGCGAGGGTTTTATTGTCCTGGGCCATGGTTCTTTCCCCCTGGAGCACATGGATTTCAACCGAGGTCTGGTTGTCGGCGGCGGTCGAGAATACTTGGGTCTTTGCGGTGGGAACTGTCGTGTTTTTCGTAATCATGGGCGTGGCTACTCCTCCCAAAGTTTCAATGCTTAGGGTAAGGGGCGTAACGTCCAAAAGTAGGATATCTTTTACGTCACCCTGGAGAATTCCGGCCTGAATGGATGCTCCAATCGCCACAACCTCGTCAGGATTTATGCCTTTGTGAGGTTCTTTGC
>JBBUAV010000050.1:0-6997 GCA_038058585.1 Patescibacteria group bacterium
TTTCATAAGAATCGGGATTGCTATCGTAGGAATCGCCTTCAAAAATCACGTACTTGTCGGATTCCACGCGCACTCCGTGTTTTGATTCATTTATATTCGTCATAGATTCGAGACGGGCTTTTTGGAGCGAACTTATGAACCTGTTGCGTTCGGAACGGTATGAATAGCCACGGAAAGAATCCATTCCTATCCATAGTCCAAGTCCGGCGAGAACGGTCACTATCGCCATGACTACGAGGATTTCTATCATGGAGAAACCTCCACGAGAACGGTCCCTATCAGGGGTTGATGTACTGTGTGACTTCATATATGGGGGTGATGATGGAAATTGCGATGAATCCGACGAGCGCGCCTATCATTATCATGAGCGCCGGCTCCAGGGTCGTTGATAGGTTCTTCGTGATCATGTCCACTTCTTTTTCGTAAAGTTCCGCGACGAAAAGAAGGGTTTCGCTCAAGTTGCCAGTAGTCTCCCCTACCGCGACCATTTGGGTAACGATGGACGGAAATATTTTTTTTCTTTTGGCGAGATGGGTGGAAATCTTCCCGCCTTTTATGAGGCCTTGAGCCATCTTTTCTATCTCCTTCCTGTAAACGAGGTTGTTCACCGTGTTGCCTGCGATCCTCGTCGCTTCAACGACCAAGATCTGGCTTTTAAGGAGCAATCCCAGCGTGCGGCAGAAATTGGCCATGTGGTAGCTCTGGAGAAGCCGCCCGAAGATGGGAACCCGGAGGACAATGCCGTCCATTACAATGCGGAACCCCGGCATCCGGCGGAGAAATATAAAAAGAGCTATAAGCGCGACAAGTCCCAAGAGTATGTATATGCCGAAGTTGGCGAATATCCCGCTTATGAAAATCAGCATTCTTGTGGCGAGCGGAAGCTTGAACTTGAAGCTCGCAAAGATGGGCAAGATCTTGGGGAATATGAAAACGGTAAGAAGAACGCTCAAAGCCAGTGTGGCTGTGACAACTATTACCGGATAAACCATGGCCCCTACCACTTTCCGCCTCAACTCCTGGCGCTTTCTCAATTCTTCGGCGAGATATTCCAGATTTTCTTCAAGCGTGCCGGTTGTTTCTCCCACATGGATGACATTCACGGCGAAATCTCCGAAGATGTTCCGGAACGATTTCATGCTTGTTGCCAAGAATTGTCCGCGCTCCACGTCTTTGGTGATCTTTGAAAATATACGGGAGGCCGCCCGCGATCCGGTATTATTGGAAAGTATGCGTAGGCTGTCGAGAAGCGGAACTCCCGCCTTGACCATTATCGCGAGGCGCTTGGCGAACATTATTTTTTCCTGGATGGAAATCCTGTTCAGAAAGCTATTCATGAAGCATTCGTAAAATTTCCTCTATGGTGGTTATCCCGGCGCGCGCTTTGGAGAGCCCGTCTTCGAACATCGTCGTCATTCCCTGCCGCACGGCTACTTGCAGTATCTCATCCGCGGTGGACTTGCGAAGTATGGCTTCCCGTATCGCGCCGTCGATTACAAGCAGTTCCTGGATTCCGATGCGGCCTTTATAGCCGCTCTCATTGCACTTATCGCAGCCGCTTCCGCAGAAAAATGTATGCGGTTTTTTGAGAATGTCGGCCGGAATCACGCCCGCCAAACTTTCGTTTTCCGCGGGAGTAATTTTTTTCTCTTTCTTACAATGAGGGCATATTTTCCTCACTAAACGCTGGGCTATGGCGATATTCACGGTCGAAGCGATGAGATAGGGTTCTATCTTCATGTCCAAAAGGCGCGGCAGGGTGGTCGCGGCATCATTCGTATGGATAGTGGAGAGGAGAAGGTGTCCGGTGAGAGCTGTATTTACGGCAATGCCGGCGGTTTCCGCATCTCTTATCTCCCCGACCATTATGATATTGGGGTCCTGGCGCAGTATGGAACGGAGGCCGTTCGCGAAGGTAAGCCCCGTGCGGGGGTTGGCCTGGATCTGGTTTATTCCTTTTATAGAGTACTCAACCGGGTCTTCGATGGTGATAATTGAGGTGCTGCGCGTGTTGAGTTTTTTGATGAGTGTGTAAAGGGTGGTTGTTTTTCCGGAACCGGTTGGGCCGGTCGCGAGTATCATGCCGTAGGGCTTTTGTATGGCGTGATTTATCTTTTCCTGGTTCTCCTTACTGAAGCCGAGGTTTTCCAGGGTAAACTCTTCGGCTTGATCAACAAGAAGACGCATAACTGCATTTTCGCCGTAAAAAACAGGGACCACTGACACCCGGACATCGATGGGTTTCTTGTCTTCTTCCAGGATATACCGGAATCGTCCATCCTGGGCGGATTGATGCTCGTCCGTCCGCAAGTGCGCGAGTATCTTGATGCGCGATATCACCTCCTGATACATATTCTTGCCGAAAGAATTTATGTCATGGAGCATGCCGTCTATCCTGAACCGTATCTGAATATTCTCGTCTTCCGGATCAAGATGGACGTCGGAAGCGCCAAGACGGTAGGCGTCCTCTATGAGAGAGTCTATAAAACCGATAATCGATATGTTTTCGCCCCTCCCAAGTTCTTTTTGGATGCTTGAAGCAATCATGAGTATTAAGTATATCAGGCCGCAAATACCCTATCGGGATATCGTTAATGTATATCCTATTATGGCGTTTTCGTCAAGAGGCGGATCTCTCGATTATTATCGGCGTACGGTTGAACTCGCGGTTCGCGAGATATCCAAGACCGAAACTCAGGGCCGCCACGAGGAATATTATCACAGCCAGCATTATTTCTTTTTTATGGTTTTCGATCCAGATCTTCACGGCGGTACGGCCAATTAAACAACGCCTTTCGCGATCAAGCCGATGATGAGAATTCCCAGGGTATTGAGCGAAAAAGAAATAGGAACAAAGAGCGCCGTCTTCATTTTAGAAAGTCCCATCATGGCGATCCCTATTTCGTCGGGCAGGGGCGAGGCGACTATGAGCGCCCCCATGAACGGTACGAGCCACCTGAAAAGCTTGAAACGGAAAATGGCAACTAGGCGTTCCCCGCGGCTCCTTTTCATAAACCATTCTATGTCTTCGGATAAACTATTTTTCACGAACTGGAAAATAACCATGTCCCCTACGAGGGCTCCGAGGCCGCCGAAAACGGCTATCTCGAACGGAGACCCCGATCTAGCCATTTCAAAGAGCACGACCGCCGACGGAGCGGCCGTAAAAACGGAAACGAAGAAGATCCCCGCCAAAAAACTTCCGAGCGGCATCCAGTCTTTGGTGCTTGAAAGAAGTTCGGAAAGGATCCCCGTTTTGACGAGCAGTATCGCGACGATAATGCCGAGAATTATTATCCCGAGGTCGCGCATCAAGTTGTTCTTCCTTTTATCCATTCAGATATTCATGTATTCCTGCCACTTCTCGTATAGATCCCTTGTGGCGCGCAGGTCTCCGGCGTTATATCTCGCTATTTCCTTGAATTTTTTCTCTTTAAAAAGACCGCCAACGTCTTCCCCTTTTATGCCTCCCGACTTCGGGCTTTTTATGCCGAAAACCCTGGTCCAGAGATGAAGACTGCCTCTCTTGCGCATGGCACCATAGAACGAAAGCTGGTCCCTCAGGTCTATGTGTATTGCCTCGGGGTTTTGCTGGTAAAGATACCTGCTTCTCATAAGGTCCTTCGTTGGACTTATATTGTGGACGGCTGAACGCACCATAAGGAACGGTATGTCGAATTCCCTGCCGTTGAAAGTTATGAAATATTGATAGTGTTTCGCGCCATCCCAAAATTTTTCAAGCATGTCTTTTTCCGAAAGAGACTTAAAGGTTATCCCTTCTTCCGAAAAGTCCTCTATCTTTTTCCCCGGTGATTGGAAATAAACCGCGCCTTCATTCTTGTCGTAATCAAGAACGCCTATGACCGCCACCTCTCCGGTCAGCGGTGAAAAGCCGAGGCCACCCTTGAGGTCATCCAAGGCTATTTTGTATTCACCCTCATCCCGCGACTCCCTCTTTATCCAGCGGGTGAGATTCTCCTCTGTATCCTTGTCTAATGATTCGAAGTCTTCGCCTATTGTTTCTATGTCGATTATAAGTTTCTTCATGTTTGACATCACAAAAATTATATCATAGGATTTTATATGCGAAGGAATGGCTCCCCGCCTTTGGCGGGATGCTCATTTTATCGGCCAATCGCTTCGCTCTTGGGATAAAATGGCACATACAAAAGCATTAGGTTCGACAAAATTAGGCCGGGACTCAATATCGAAGAGGCTCGGAGTAAAAATGCAGAACGGCGAGAAGGTTTTCGTCGGCCAGATCATAATCCGCCAGCGCGGCACTAAATATCTGCCTGGCCACAATGTCCGCCGGGCGGGTGACGACACTCTTTATGCCGGAAAAGACGGAATAGTCAGATTTTTTACCAAAACCAAAACGAGGTTTGACGGGTCAAGGCGCAAGGCTACCCTTGTGTCCGTATTATAATCTCGAGTTCCGCCGTAATACCTTTTTTCAAATCCACGGTTATTTTATGACTGCCGATTTCTTTGAATGGATGGTCTATTTTTAGGTCCACCCGTTCTTTTGTTACAAGACCATTTTCCCGTAGCGCCTTGAGTATTGATTCCTTATTGACGGAACCGAAAACGGAGCCGCTCTCGTCGGACTTGAGAGTGAACTCGAGCTTGGTACCGCTGATCTTTCTCGCAAGCACTTCCAGGTGTTTTTTCATATCGGCTTCGTCTTTGCTTATTTTGGAACGCAGGATCTCGAGTTCTTTGACGGCTTCCCGCGTAGCCGATCTGGCCAGTTTGTTGGGAAACAGGAAATTGCGGGCGTATCCGTCAGCCACATCCTTCACGTCGTATTTGTGTCCCAGATCTTTTATGTCCTCCGTAAGGATTACCTTCATGTTTGGCTTTTTATAACTTCAACAGCTTTATCAAGCTGGGGGTCGCGCTTATTTTTCATGTCTTCTTCGGTCATTTCGGCTTCAACGTCGGGTACAAGGCCGTTTCCTTCGAGTATATGCCCGTCGGGCAAAACCCAGTGGGCTACGGTGATCTTCATGGAAGAACCGTCCTGCAGGTCCTCAAGGTTCTGGATGGTTCCTTTCCCAAAGGTGGTCTCCCCCACAAGCTTTATTTTCCTCTGATCTCGGAGCGCCCCGGCAAGGATCTCCGACGCCGATGCCGAACCCTTGTTAACGAGAACCACTACCGGAAAATTGGCCAGGGCCGCGTTTCCGTTGGCGCGGAATTCCCTTCTTATTTCCTCGCCCCTCCCTTTTTCGCTTACAACGAGAGTCCCTCTCGGCAGAAACCATCCCGCAAGACCTACTGCCACCTCGAGATATCCTCCCGGATTGTTTCTCAGATCAAGGATCATTCCCTTGTCACCCTTGTATAGAGAATTGAGCACGGCTTCGTAAAACATCGCTTCGGCGTTGGCATTGAATGTATAGAGCTTCACGTGGGCTATGTTTCCGCCCACGGTTTCCGTCTCCAGGGTGGGAATGACGATATTGCCTCGCGTAATCTTAAACTCCTTAGATTCATCCCATCCATCGCGCAATACAGTGAGGACCACCTCCGTACCCTCCGGACCTCTTATCATACTCACGGCATTGTCTATGGCAATTCCGCTTGTTGAAGTGGAATTTACTTCCAGTATTTGGTCTCCGGCCATAAGCCCGGCGCGGCTCGCCGGCGTATCTTTAAGCGGAGCGACCACTATCAAAACGCCGTCCTTTATTCCAAGTTCCGCTCCTATGCCGCCGAAGTTGCCCTGGATATCCTCCCTGAATTTCTTGTTATCCTCCGGAGAGAAAAATTCCGAGTAAGGATCTCCCAGCGACTTCACGAGACCTTCTATCGCTCCCATTGTTTTTTTCTCTCCGGAAATATCGCCGGCTTTGAGGTATTCCTCGTTTATCAATGACCAAGCTTGCCAAAAAGTGCCGAAATCCACGTTGACCTCGCTGGATTCCATATTGCTCACTCCTTTTATGATTATGGTTTTGGGATTTTTCTCCCCTATCCTCAGCCCGAACAAAAAACCGCTGCCCAAAAGGGACACCACGGCTAAAACCACCAAAAACCATAAAAACACTCTCCTTACAACCATGGTTGATATTTTACCAAATTAATTTCTGAAAGGAAATTTCTGAAGCACCGTATATTCAGCGCCGTCGCGCTTAAGCTCGGATTCCATAAGGTCGATGCCTTCTGCCGTAAAAGACAATTGCGTCTTTTCGTTGAGCGGCGGAAGTCCCTCTCTCTCTTCACGGCCCAGCATAAATCTCGCAAGAGTTATGTGCCCGTTAAAATTCCTCCCTTCTCCCTTAAAATTGACGCCTGAATCAAGCATCTCCTCTTCGAGGGCTTTTTTTATCCTTGAAAGATTTTCCGAAGTTGCACGGTCGGTTCCTATCCAGATCATCCTCGGCGTTTTTCCGGGAGGGCCGTAGGAAATCTCGTCTAGTTTTATGTCTTGATCTTCGAAATTATCGACGGCCCTCCGGAGCGAACGCGTTATCTTTAAGATGTCATCGTCTTCCTGATACCCCAAAAAAGAAAGGGTTATATGCCAATTCTCTCGCGGAACGAACCTCACGCCGGGCATCCTGCGCTTAATGGCCAAGACCAGATTCTCTATCGAATCAAGAGTCCGCTCGTCCAAGTTCACGGCCACAAAAACACGGTGTCGCATGGAATAATTATATACCCCCAGAAAGACCCGACATCCGGACGCTAAGTTTGAGCAAAATCATCAAATTGCTTAAAATACTTGGGTGGTTCACGCCATTAAATACATAAAAAAGCTCAAAAAAAGAGCGGCGGAATCAAGGGTTTACCGGAAATACCAGCTGATCGGGCTTGAAATCGCGAAGACCCTGAGGGACGAAAAGCATAAATCCCTATACATAAAACTCGCCAAGGAAGGTTCACCCGAAAAACTGATGAGTCTGGCCAAAGAAGTGGCAAATAACAAGAACGCGAGGAATCGGGGCGCCTATTTCATGTATCTTCTGAAAAATCAGACGAATCATGG
>JBBUAV010000051.1:0-2656 GCA_038058585.1 Patescibacteria group bacterium
TGGAAAAAGATTGGCTAAAAAGAGATTTTTTCCAAAAACACAAGTTTTCGAGGAGCAGTCATAACCTCCCGATAGTAGTCGATTTTCTCTACCATCCGGAAGCGGCTTTTTGGTTCGATCATCATCTGTCAACTTTCAAAAGGAGGGATTGGCGAAAAAGTTTCAGAACAAGTAAATACCATAATTGGGATCCTGAATACGATTCTTGTTGCCATCTTGTTCTGGATGCCTTGAAAAATAAGTTCGGATATAAGCCTCCGCGTTACCTCGTGGAACTTGCCCGGTGGCTTGATATTATAGACGGTTTTAACTATAAGTCGGCCAAACAGGTAATAAATATGAAGGAGCCAGCTTTGCAGTTCGATGCTTTCGTAGACAGCAAAGAGAAAAGAAACTCCGGTACTTCGGAGAAATTTATAAAAATTTTGTCGGAACAGCCCGTTCGTAAGATAATTTTACGCAAGGACGTGAGAAAGGTTTTATCTAGGGAAAGGAGGGTCAGGCGGAAAACCATGGATTTTTACGGGAAGAATATTCAGATTTTCGGAAATATTTCATTTATAGACATCTCGGAATCAAAACTGCCTAAGTCGTCAGTTATCCATTATTATCTTTCGCCCGGTATAAATTACTCTCTAACGCTCTCTAAAAGGGAATCGGGTCTCTTTCATGTTACATTTGCCTCCAATCCTTGGGCGAAAAATAAAAATAAGACAAACCTCGGTAATTTATTCGTAAAATATGGAGGCGGCGGACACAGGGACATAGGAGCCACCGATATAAAATCTTTAAAATCGGCGAAGGGAATAATTATGAAAGTTATAGACAAATTTAGATGAAGAATCAAACCCTGTTTAGAGGGTCAAAGATAGTGGCCTATGCCGACGGCGGCGCAAGAGGCAATCCCGGGCCTGCGGCCACGGGAGTTCTCGTAGGCGGCAAAGAGTATGGCGAGTACATTGGAGAAAAAACCAATAATCAAGCCGAGTACGCGGCCGTCATTTTCGCTTTGAAGAAAATTAAACAGCTTGCAGGCAAGAAAAATTCAAAAGACGCAGAAGTAGAAATAAGGATGGACTCCCAACTTGTTTCAAGGCAGCTTGGCGGCAGATATAAGATAAAAGAATCCGAACTAAAGCCGCTTTTTGTGGATATTTGGAATCTGAGATTAGAATTCAAAAATGTTTATTTCGTCCATGTTCCGAGAGAAGCGAACAAAATAGCCGACAGGATAGTAAACAAAGTTCTGGACGGAAGATCCTGATTTTGACTTTTTGTAATAATTTGTTATAATTATCAGCGGTAGTCCAGGTGAATGCCTCTACCTAATCGGTAGGGGAGGAAAGTCCGGACACTCACTCGTCTGCCAGTAGGCGGACGGTTAAAATCGTACCCCGCTAACGGCGGGGCGTCTGAAATCCTTCGATTAAACTCAGGATTCCCTGAGCCAAGTCGAAGGGAAGGATAGAGGTGCGAACAGAAACGTCCCGAGGTGAAAGCCGAGGGAGGACCCAATCCTAAGCTAGTTGGTCCAGCTCCGCCATAGGGATTAAAAAGCGGAGATGAAACGGCTAAATCCTTACTGAGTGCAAGGCCGTGTCCCCCGATGTAACTTCGGGGGAAGTGCCGCATACGCTGAGTTTATGGTTCGATTTAACTCACCACAGTGAGCGCGTCGAATCTGTCGAAGCGTTGAGCCTGCGAGCAATCAAGGGCCCAGATGAATGTTCACCCTCCCGATGTAAAAGTCGGGACAGACAGAATCCGGCTTACGGACTGCCGAAAATAAAATCCCCCCCGCTTAGCGGGGGGGATTTTATTGCTTTTGTTGCGGTCTTACGTGTTCGTAAAGGCCAAATTTGCGCAGAGCGTACAGCGATCCGGCAATGATTACTGCCGAAGCCAGGGAAAACTTGAATAGCCCAAGACCCGCTAGTGTCCCTATCGCCGCCGTTGCCCAAACAACGGCGGCCGTAGTTAGGCCATGCACCCGCTCTTCTGTTTTGAGTATTATGCCTGCTCCCAAGAATCCGATTCCGACGACTATGTTCGCGATTACTCCGAGGAAGCCGCTGTTTCTTGCAACCACTTCGGGCAGATTCTCGGGAGATGTCGCGACGATATAGGGCAAAGAAAGAGCTATGAGCGTGAATATCGCCGCGCCGCCGGATACAAGCATGGCGGTTCTTACGCCGGCTTCTTTGCCTACGTATTCTCTTTCGAGGCCGACAAGCGCACCGAGCACCATGGCCATGACGAGTCTAATCGTCATTTGTTCAAAACCAAGCATTATCTTATAATCATTATACAATATTGGATCTTATGAGAAGCTGGATCAGCGAAATTACGGATTCGGAAGGAAAAGAAATCGAACTTTATGGCTGGGTTCATGCCCGCCGCGACCATGGAAAGCTGGTTTTCATAGATTTGCGCGACAGGACCGGTTTGGTCCAGGTGGTTTTTGGTCCGAAGATAAGCGAAGCCTCCGAACTGCGCCTCGAATATGTCGTGAAAATCAAGGGCGTCGTGAAGAGAAGACCGCCGGAGATGATCAATGAGAATATTCCCAAGGGTAAGTTTGAAGTTAGCGCCGAACATCTGGAAAATATAAATACGGCAGAAGACGTGGTTAAATTAACATTTGACAACGGATTAA
>JBBUAV010000052.1:0-10252 GCA_038058585.1 Patescibacteria group bacterium
AATATTCATGGATCAACATGATGCCGGGATTATCGGTCCCGGTGGAAGGTGGTCTGTGAATTTTGGTGGCGGGTTGTTCATTTTCTATAGCCCCTACCAAACGATCAATTTCGTGCTCTCGGCTCAGGTCTGCTCGGATGCCTACGAAACTGAAATGAACAACCCGCCGTACTGGGCGAGCGACACTGGGTTCCTGGGTGAACTGGCCATCACAAATTCGTATTTGGCTAATACCCCAGGAATAAAAGACTTGCGAAAGCGGGTCGACAAGATCAAAAAACAGCTGGACGACCGCCCCGGTGGAAAGGAAATGAAGAAAGAAATCGACCACTGGAAGAAGGTGGTTGAAAAAGAGGGATATTACCGGCGCGGAGCAGTGTGCGAGGGAGGCGAGATTGAAGGAGTTCGGGTCAACCTGACCCTGGATTCCTACAATACCTACCGGCGCTCAGTCGCCCTTTACATTAGGGGCGACAAGCAGTCCGGGTACAGAATCGACAACCCCAGCCGTTATGCCTATTAGGGCTCGGCGATGGGGGACAACCTTCCTCCTTGACGCGCCAGAGGGTAAAACCTCAGGCGCATTTGTTTTTTGTTTCGATCGTTTGGTATATAATTTCACCGATGTCGGGACATTCGCACTGGGCAGGTATAAAACACAAGAAAGAAGCCACCGACCAGAAACGCGGCAAAGTTTTTTCTAAACTCCTTACGGCGATATCGGCGGCGGCAAAAAGCGAACCGAACCCGGACTTCAATCCCCGATTGCGCACAGCTGTGGCCAAGGCGAAAGAAGCAAGCGTTCCTTCGAAAAACATAGAACGGGCGATAAAAAAAGCTTCCGAGACGGGAAGTGGCCTCGAGGAGCTGTCTTTTGAAGCATATGGCCCCGGGGGCGTCGCCATTATAATCGAGGCAATAAGCGACAACCGCAACCGGACCGTCGCCGAGGTCAAAAAGATATTGAATGAGTCCGGCGGGAAATGGGCGGAGTCGGGCAGCGTCCGCTGGGCATTCGAGCGGGGCAACGATTACGGAGAGTGGAAACCGAAATTCCCACAGAAAATAAGCGATGGGGACAAGAAAAAGATCGATGGACTTGTCTTGGCCCTTGAGGAACACAATGATGTGCAGAAAATCTATACCAACGCCGAATGAAAACATTTAACGTCTTGGGGGTGGATCCGGGCACTAGGCGCATAGGATACGGCGTCATAGAAGTCGATGGTTCGCGCCTTAAACTGGTTGATGCCGGGATATTTAAGATTAAAAGCAAGGATGACGCCGGGGCTCTGCTTGAAACCAAAGAGGGAATTGACCTCTTAATAAAAAAATTTAAGCCTAAGATCGTAGCCGTGGAAAAACTCTATTTCGTGAAAAACCAGAAGACGGGAATGGGGGTCGCCCAGGCGCGGGGGGTTATAATGCTCTCGGCGCTCGAGAGCGGGATCTCCGTCAAGGAATACGGGCCTAATGAGGTAAAAATGGGGATAACTGGTTACGGCCTGGCCGACAAGAAATCTATATTTAAGATGGTAAAGCTCATCCTGGGGGTACCCGGTATAAACCTTATAGACGACGCAAGCGACGCTCTCGCGGTAGCTATAGTGGCGAGCCGCCCCTCTTGACACGGCTCGATATAGAAATATACTTTCCTAATAAAATCGGATAAAAAATTGGAAACCAGAAAGGTCGTACGAATTTTCACAATATGACTGAGGAACTCAAAAGAACGGGCTTGGCCTTCCGCGGCTTAAGTGACGAGGACACGAGCGACGAGCCCGTAGAGCTGGAGGACGAGGTTGCCGATGGCGGAGGAGGTCTCGAAGAGGCCCCGGAAGACGAGCCGGCGGGGGAATCAAGTGGTTAGGCTTAATCGGAAGACCACTTAATATGCAACGGTCCCGGACCTATACAAGAAATCTTGTACCCGGGGCCGTTTTAGGTTGATAATATCTAGAGATGAAAAAGCTTCTGTTTGTTTTTATATTTTTTGTGCTTTTCTCGGCCGTATCCGCGGTTGCGGCTTTCGTATATTTCTCGGAGAACCTTCCCACAATAGAACAAATATCACAGAGACAAATAAGCCAGTCCACAAAAATATATGAGAGAACCGGATCCGTTCTGCTTTATGAGATCAGTAACGGGAAGGAAAGGACCGTGATCCCCCTCGAGGATGTATCGAAGTATTTAAAAGACGCAACCATAGCCATAGAGGATGAACGTTTTTATGAGGAGCCTGGATTCAGCTGGCGGGGGATAATGAGATCTTTCCTCGTAAATCTGTCCCACGGAGGAATAGTGCAGGGCGGGTCAACCATAACCCAGCAACTTGCAAGAAATGCTTTCCTCTCCACGGAACAAACCATCTCTAGGAAGGTAAGAGAGGTTATACTCGCTATTAAACTCACTAAGTATTATTCCAAGGACCAGATACTCGCTTCCTATCTCAATGAGATACCTTACGGACCGACTATTTACGGCGTTGAGGCGGCAAGCGAGGCTTATTTCAGTAAACCGGCGAGTGACTTGGGTCTGGCCGAAAGCGCGGTCTTGGTAGCGATACCGAAAGCTCCGACTTATTATTCGCCGTGGGGAAATCACGTCAAGGAACTTATGGAGCGCCAGAAGTTAGTCATAGAGAAAATGTTCAAGTTGGGAAAGATATCCGAGAAAGAACGCGATGAGGCCCTGGCCTCCAGGTTAAGTTTCTCGCCGAGAAACAGGGGGATAAGGGCCCCCCACTTCGTAATGGCCGTACAGGATTATCTGGTACAGAAATATGGCGAGGATAAGGTTAGGGAGGGTGGGCTCAATGTCATAACGACATTGGACTGGAAACTGCAACAGGCGGCGGAGAGGGCGATTTCCGAGGGCGCCAAGAGAAACGAGGGACTATATGCAGGTAAAAACGCCGCCCTAGTCGCCCAAAACCCGAAAACAGGAGAGATCCTGTCGCTTGTGGGGTCTAGGGATTATTTTGACGTGGATAATGACGGCAATTTCGATGTGGCGACCCAGGGATTGAGGCAACCAGGATCGGCCCTAAAGCCCTTCGTGTATCTCACTGCCTTCAGTAAGGGATATACTCCGGATACGATACTATTCGACGTTCCAACCGAATTTACGGCCAATAATCCCCTCTGCCCCCTTCAGCCGAATTTTGAGGATAATAATAAAAAGTGTTTCCACCCGGAAAATTTTGACGGCGAGTTTAGGGGTCCTGTGTTAATGCGCCAGGCCCTCTCCCAGTCGATAAATATACCCGCGGTGAAAACACTTTACTTGGCCGGACTGGGTGAGGCCGTGGAGAATGCTTATAAATTCGGCTTGACGACGCTTACTAGTCCCGATCTTTACGGCTTATCGCTGGTCCTGGGAGGAGGCGCCGTGAGGCTCATTGATCTTGTCGGCGCCTACTCGGTCCTCGCTGAAGACGGAATAAAACACGACCAAATCATCATCTTGGAAGTAAAAGATTCGGACGGAAAGACACTGGAGTCGTTTAAAGATAAGGGTTCTATGGTCTTCGACGCTCAACCAGTGAGGCTTATAAACAACATACTTTCTGATTCCGAATCCCGCCGCGGCCTGTTCCAGGGAAGTTTTTCGTTAACGGTATTCCCCGACCACGATGTCGCACTCAAAACCGGAACAAGCAACGACTACCGCGACGCATGGGCCCTGGGCTACACTCCATCGCTCGTAGTGGGAGTCTGGGCCGGAAACAACGACAATTCCCCAATGCAAAGACGCGGCTCGAGCATCCTCGCCGCGGTACCTATATGGCACGATTTCATGGCGGAGGCAGTGAAGGATCTTCCCGTGGAGACTTTCCGTAAACCCGACCCGACCTACCCGCAAAAACCAGTACTCGCCGGTGATTATTTAGCCAATAGGCAGGTTCACTCAATACTCTACTATGTGGATAGGAAAAATCCCGATGGTCCTTATCCGTTGAATCCGTCCGATGATCCTCAGTTCAATAATTGGGAGTCTGGCGTCCTCTCTTGGGCGCAGAAAAATATCCCGGATTTCGGAGAATACAATAAAAACAGCCCGCCAGCCTTCGGTTATTCTGCTTCGACCGATCCAGGAAGTTATGGCTTTAAGGTGAACTTGGAATATCCGCCCGGCGGGAGCTTCGTGGGTGGCGAGATAAATATTCGCGCAAAGGTATCAAGTCTTATTTATGTCTCAAAAATGAGAATTTACTGGAACGGCTTACTGGCTCAGGAAGTAGCCGTGAATCAGAACACGACCGATTATGATTTCATCTGGACATTTTCACCACCCATACTTATGCCCCAAAACCTTCTGGAGGTGGAAGCGGTGAATCAAAACGGCCAGTCGGCGAGAGCCGGCGTCATAGTGTACGGCAAGTAGGGTGCTCAGGTTTTTAGACCTCGGATATGGGTTTGAGTATGTAAAAATAAGATCCGTCTCCTGAGTCTTTTATTTGGGCTGGATTGCCGTCGTTGTTTATAGAGAACTGAACTTCTTCGCCGTTCAAAACCTTGAGTACGTCCATTATATATCTCCAGTTAAATATCGTCTCCTTAAAACTTCCGTCCACCTTTGCCGATAGGATATAGTTGTTTTCTCCCAGTGCCTGGTCGGAAGATTTTATCTCAATAACTTTCTTGCCGTCACGCGGCACTATCTTTATCTCGTGGTTTTTTGAGCCAAATATACCGGCTAACTTTATGGCATTTGTGAGTTCTTGTTTGTTGATTATTATCTCCGCATCGAATTTCTTGGGAATTATGGCTTCGTAATCAGGAAAGTTACCCTCTATTAGGCGGGATAGTAATTCAAATTGGTTGGTTTTGAATAAAATTTGGTTTTCGTTGTTGTATATCCTTACCGTCTCGTCTTCCCTGAGCGACCTCGATAGTTCTGAGGCTGTTTTTAACGGAACCATTATCCTAAATCCGTTGTTGCGATTGGTACCCAATTTGTCCTTATTTATTCTTTTCTCGGATAATCTAAAACTGTCCGTAGCGGCTAATTTCAGATTCTCCAGATCGAAATTAAACAGCACACTATTCAATTCCGGCCTAAGGTCCGAGAATTGAGTTGAAACCAAAACCTGATTTATTGCTTCCTTTAGCAGGTCCGATTTTGTTTCTAAATAACCATTACTCTCGTCTATTTTTGGGGTTATCGGAAAATCATCAATTGGAGATCCATGTATTACCGCTTCATAATTGTCTGTTTTTATTAATAATTTATTTCCACTTTTTTTTTCTATGTTCAATCTGTCACTTTGAATATTATTTATAACACTCGATAATACACTTATTGGCACAGTTACGCTGCCGTTTTCTATTATTTTACCGGACACAAAATAATTTATGGCTATTTCCAAATCGGTCGCGGTTAATTTTATTTTATTATTAGAAACTTCTATTAGTGTATTTTTAAGTATTGGTAAATTAAGATTCACACCACCAACCCGATCTATAACAGAAATCCCGTCTTTTAAATTAGTTCTTATAACTATAAACTTCATTTAATATTTATTAACTATAATATCTATACTTATAAATACTTATTTCTGTTGTTATGGGTTGTTTTTGTGTAAAACCATAATTAACCCTTAAAAATCAAGTCTTTTATCATTAATACTTTCTGATTAAGGGTGGAGTTCTTGTTAATTTCCTGGTTTATTTTTTCGTAAGAATGTATCGCGGTCGTGTGGTCTCTGCCCATTTTTTCCCCAATATATGGGTATGATAGTTCAGAGATATCCCTAAGTAAGTACATTGCGATCTGTCTCGGCTCAACAACCTCTTTTTTTCTACTATGGCTGATAATATCCTCTATGGTTATATTAAAAAACTCAGCCACACAATTAAGTATTTGACTGTCGTCTATCCTCTTCGAGAAAACCCTCGACGATTTGTCTATTATCTCTCCGGCCACCTTACTTGTTATCTCTCCGCCCTTACTCTCCTTGGTAAATATTATCTTCTTCAAAACACCCTCTAATTCCCTTATATTTCTCTTAACTTTTTTGGCGATCATATTTACAACCTCGTCGCTTAACATCTTATTCATTTCCTGTAGTTTGCCCTTTATTATCGCCACCCTCGTCTCATATTCTGGATAACCGATATCCGCTATGAGTCCGCCCTCAAATCTAGATCTTAGCCTCTCCTCTAGGGTTGGTATGGACTGAGGGGGCCTATCCGAAGATATTATTATTTGTTTATTGTTGTCATACAGTGCGTTGAAGGTGTGGAAAAATTCTTCTTCCGTCTTCTCTTTACCGCCAATGAATTGGATATCGTCTATTATAAGAACATCAATATCGCGATACTTTCTTTTCATGTCTTCCATTCTCTTATTCCTTATCCCCCAGATGATATCACTTGTGAATTTTTCTGACGGTACGTAGCAGGGCCGGAGTTTATTTTTATACACACTCTTTATTTCGTTGCCTATCGCATGTATTAAGTCTGTTTTTCACAAACCTACACCGCCGTATAAGAAAAACGGATTGTACTTCGTTCCGACTTCCTGGACTATGGCCGACGCTGCCGCGAACGCCAGCTCGTTGGAAGGTCCGACCACGAAAGATTGTATCGTGTATCGCTGATTCAGGTTCGTGCCGGGGTCTACTTTGAATTCCAGGTCTATCGTGTTTTGGAACGGCGGCAGTTTGGCGACGGGTTTATTTTCCACCATGGCGCCAAACTCCTGGGAGTCGACCACAAATTCTAATTTTTTGGTGGTACTGTCGTAATTTCTTATGATTCCTAATAGATTTTTCTGATATTTATTCTCTACCCACTCCTTGGCGAAGTTATTAGGTAATGCCACATAGAGGACACCGTCTCTCTTGTCCACCAAACGGCTATTTCTTAGCCAGGTTGAAAAGTTAGCCTTAGACAGCTGTATTTCCATCTCCCCAAGTGTTGATTGCCAGAGTTGGTTGAGGTCCATTTTATAAACAACTTATTAGGCGGAAAGCCTTGGTTTATTTTATTCCCTATTTCGATTTAGTCAAAGACGCGCAAGGACGCGATTTTGTGGATTACCTGTTGATAATGATTTTTAGATTCTCTGGCATCCACTTGCCCTGTGTGCTAATATATCGTCAATGTCGGTAACTTATCAGCCGAAGAAGAGAAAGAGGAAAAAGACGCATGGGTTCAGGTCGCGCAGTCGCAGCCACAGCGGGCGTTTAGTTCTAAAAAGACGCAGGAGGAAGGGGAGGTCTAAATTGACGGTTTAGATGCACGCGACAATTTCGCGCCCCCTTCCGTATGGCGGCAAAAGACCGCCTTTCCTGATTAAAAAGCGCTATTTTTTGGTGAAAATCCTTAATGGGGAATCACCGCGCAACCGCCTTACCGTGCTTATACCAAAGAGTTCGGCGAGGAAATCATCAGAGCGCAATTACTGGAGGAGGAAAATAATCGGGCACGGAAAGTCATGGCCGAACGCCGGAGGGGGATTTATGGTCCGCGTTCTGCCCGCGATAGAGGGCGCAAAACCGAAGGACGTGAGACCAGAGCTTGATTCCGTTTCCGAAATCTTGAATAATAAGTTTCGTACCACACAGTAATGATTTATCTTTATAAGGCTGTTCTCTATAACCCCCTTCTTAATATCCTCATATTTTTATATAACACGGTCGCCTTTAAGGATTTTGGCCTGGCGATTATATTTCTCACGGTTTTGATCCGCATAATTCTTTACACGATCTTCCATAAAACAGTCAGACACCAGACGATTATGCAGCGTCTACAGCCCCGGCTCAAGAGGATACAGGACGAGCACAAACACGACCGCGAGAAACAGACCAGGGCGATGCTCGATCTGTATAAAGAGCACAACATAAATCCCTTCTCTGGTTTTTTACTCCTCTTTGCGCAGCTGCCCATATTAATAGCTCTTTATCAGATATTTCTGAACAGTCTGCGGCCGGATTTTTTATCCGGCCTTTATGGTTTTATTTCTGCGCCGGGCGCACTTGAAACATCGTTTTTGGGCTTGATAAATCTAAGCGAGAAGAGTATCCTTATGGTTAGTTTGGCGGCCATGGCTCAGTATTTCCAGGCAAAATTAAGCCTATCGAGCTCCCGGGCCGGAGAAAAATCTCCCGCGGACAGAATTAGCGAGAAGACCGCATTCATCGGTCCGATCATAACCATAGTTATATTCTACGGGCTGCCGGCGGCGGTAAGTCTTTATTGGTTAGTCAGCTCGGTTTTTTCTGTCGTACAGCAGATAATAATCAACAAACAATTAAGCGATGGAAAATTGGGAAATTTTAGTGAAAAACATAGTTGAGTATATGGGCTTTAAGGACTACCGGGTTGACATGAAACCCGACCAGAAAAAGGGGTCGGTTTTTATTTACGACACGCCCAATTTTATGAAGGAAAACCTTCCACTTATTGTCACGGGGATAAATCACCTTCTTCAGATGGTGGCGAGAAAGAGTAGCCAGCCGCCGATATTTTTGGACGTTAACAATTATCGCCAAGAGAGGGAAAATTTAATTGCTGAATTGGCAAGGGCTGCGGCTAAGAAAGCCTCACAGACCAAGCAGGAAGTTTCCTTGCCGGCGATGAATTCGTACGAACGCAGGATCATACACATGGAACTTGCCGTCCACCCCGAAGTTACCACCGAAAGCATCGGGATCGGCAAAGAGAGGTACGTCATCGTGAGACCCCTAGTAGAGGATAAGGACAAAAATGTGACCGGGTAGTATCTTATTTCAGAGATATGGCGTAGAGTCTTAGGTCGTAGCGATTGACGAAGAAGAGGTTTTGGTCGAAGACCTTGAGATTTATAGCGTCAAGAAACTGCGCCTGATCCGCGAACACGGATTCAACCCCCCCGTTTTTAAGATTGACCCTATAGAAATCATCAATTGAGTAGATGGATTTTTTATAGTAATCGTCGGCTGCTGAGTACGTGGCGAACAGGCGGAAATCCCTCGGCACCGCGCAATATACAACATCAGCCTTCTCTGTTTTTGGCGCCTGCGTGGACGTTGAGGCGGGACTCGCGGAGTTTATTTCCTCTTCTTCGGTTGCGAAAGCGCATTTTGAAGGCAGGGTGTTCAGGGTTATCTCCTTGGCGGAGTTGTCGGACAACTTAAACAAAGTCAGTTTCCCGGACTTCCATTCCCGGGCGGAAGACAGCATGAGTCCCAGGCCGAGAGCAGGACTCCAGGCAGATTCTATCCCGGATTCCCTCTCGAGCACCGGCGAAATTGATTTATTGCTGAGATTTAGACTTGTTACGAATCCGAAGAAAAGAGCGTTGCTCTTATCGGACACAAGAATCCGGTTGCGCTCCACCCAATCCAGCCTCATATCCAGGGCGTTGAGTTTCATAATATCAACAGGACTGGATTTTTCTTTCGCCATATCAACAGTTGAGAGAGAGCCCCGGCCGTTCTTCTGGGAAAAATAAACTATTCGATAATCTATCGGCGACCAGCCGGGAGATCTTGAACCGGCGGGCAGCGGATTCCAGGATTTATTTTTTATATCGAACACACTGGCCTGGATGTTTAATCTGTCGCCGAAAGTGACGAGTATTTTTTTACCATCGTGTGAAAAAGAGGCGCCCTGCACATCGTTTATTTCCGACGAGCTTATAAAAGAAGATTCGCCGCGCTCGATTTTCGCTATCTTTCCGTCTGGCTGGACGAGGGTTACCGTGTTTTCCGAATCAATAAAATAATCTACCGTCGGGTTTTGCGCCACAACACCAAACCTTTGTTTTTCGGCTGACAAGTCGGATATATCAGACACCTGATTTACCGGAGCGGTTATACTTCCCACAACCCCCCCCGCCGAATCCCCTCCGCGTCCGCTCTGTGCCGGCGCCGAAGGCAACGTTCCCGAACCGCCACCAGACGGGAGCTCTCCAAATTCAACCTCCGGTTCGCTCGCCCTGTAACGGAGGAAGTAGCCGACCAAAATGACTACGGCCATAACCCCGATTATTGTTAAAAGATATATTAGACGCTTCATGCTTTTTCTATTTACAACCGGCCGAGGAAAAATTTTTACAGGAATCGGTACAGACCAAACCGGGGCAGCCCAGACGACCATCCGTACATATGAAACTTATTCCACCCCCTGAGCCGGGAGAGCCGGTATAAGAAGAACCGCTGAAAGTTGCCACATTACAACCGGAGCTGCCAGTAGTGCCGCCCCCGGTGCTTATCTCCCCCGGTTTTTCAAGCGTGGGGAACGCAAGCGTCGTTATGTCCGGG
>JBBUAV010000053.1:0-3365 GCA_038058585.1 Patescibacteria group bacterium
CGAAGATAGTGAAGTAGCTCTTAAACCATTACGGAAGGCGATTAGTTTAAAATGCCAAAGAAGAAAGAAATTGAACTTCCACAAAAGTTGCGTCTGCGCATAAAGTCTTACGACCATAAGCTTATCGATAATTCGGCGCGCCAGATAATAGAGGCCGCCGAGCGGAACGACGCGAAAGTCGTCGGTCCCATACCGTTGCCGGTGGAAATAAAGCGCTTCACGGTCAATCGCTCCACTTTCGTGCATAAAGATTCCCGCGAACAGTTCGAGCTGAGGGTTCACAAACGACTTGTGGAAATAATGAATCCGAGCCCAAAAATAATAGAATCTCTCTCCAACCTGAATCTTCCGGCTGGAGTGGAAGTGGAAGTGAAGATGGTATAATCCTTGCCGGTTTTGCCTCGGCATATGGTCCAAAACAAGCCCCAAGATGGGGCTTGTTTTGCTATTGACGTACCTGGATTAAATGCCTATTATTGATAGGCAAAAGCACAATGTTTGTAGGACCTAATTATTAGGCAGTTTTGTGCGAGAGGATAGTTATCGCGCCGCCGAGGCTACCCTTGGGCGGTTTTTTTACGACATGTTTATTTTGGCGAGAAAAGTTAAAATGAGCCAGATTTGGAAAGAAAACGAGGTGATTCCGGTCACGATTGTTCGGGCTGCCGGCAACAAAGTTTCCCTTGTGCGCACTAAAGATAAGGACGGTTACGTGGCGGTTCGGCTGGATTTTGAGGGCAAGAAAAAAGAATTCAGAAACAAGCCCGGCTTTTCTTATGATGCGGGCCAATTTCAGGTTGGGGGCGACATTGGAGTCGATTCCTTCAAGGAGGGCGACCTGGTCATGGTAAGCGGCCTGAAAAAGGGCAAGGGTTTTCAAGGAGTAGTTAAAAGGCATGGTTTTGGAGGAGGACCCAAAACTCACGGTCAGAAAAACAGGTTCCGCGCGCCGGGTTCTATAGGCAGCACGGCGCCACAGAGAGTATTTCCCGGAAGGAAGATGGCCGGACATATGGGAGCCGAAAGAGAAACCGTAAAAAATTTAAAAATAGTCGGCATAGACAAGGACAACGGTTTTTTGTTTATAAAAGGAGCGGTGCCTGGAGCAAGAGGAGGATTGCTCGAAATCAGGAAATAGGAACCGGAACGATTTTATGAAAGCCGAAGTTTTTAATTTGAAAAATGAGAAGGTTGACACGGTTGAGTTGCCGGAGCGGGTTTTTGGGGCGAAATGGAACCCGACCCTGATTGCCCAGGTAATAGAGGCTCAACTTTCTTCAGGCAGGCGTCCGTGGGCGCATGCCAAAGGCAGAGGTGAAGTGCGCGGGGGCGGCAGAAAGCCATGGCGGCAGAAAGGAACTGGCAGAGCAAGACACGGTTCGATCCGTTCTCCCATCTGGAAAGGCGGCGGGAAATCCCACGGACCCGTCAACTCAAGGGATTATTCCAAAAAGATAAACAAAAAAATGAAAGTGGCCGCAATGTTCAGTTCTCTCTCGCACAGGTTCAAGGAGGGGAATCTCAAATTCCTTGAGAGTCTGGAACTTGGAGAACCCAAGACCAGAATTTTGGCCGGCATTCTTGGAACATTGCTCCAGACAAAGAAAGACGTTAAAAAATACGATGCGCTTCTTATCGCAAACAAAAGGAACAGGAACCTCTTTAGGGCCGTCTCCAATCTTCCTAAGGCGAAAGCGGTCAGTGCGGAGTCCATCAATACTTACGATATTTTGAACCACAAAAGAGTATTTATAGACAGAAGCGTCATAGATGTAATAAACCGGCACTATAAGAAACAATGAAAGATATTTTCTTGGTAAAAAAGCCCTGGATAACGGAAAAATCCGCCGATCTTTCCTCCATCGGCAAATATGTTTTCATGGTTAAACCGTCGGCCACAAAGCCGGAGATAAAGAAGGCCATCAAGGACCTGTATAAAGTTGACCCCGTTTCAGTGAACATCATAGTGAGGCCGGCCAAAAAAAAGAAGATCGGATATCTTAAGGGAAACCAGCCTAAATATAAAAAAGCGGTCGTTACATTGAAGGAAGGGCAGAAAATAGAGATTCAATAATATGAAGAAATATTCGCCAACAACTCCATCAAGAAGAAGCTTAACGAACGTGGATTACGGTTCTTTATCCAAAATAGAGCCGTACAAGCCGCTTCTTTTGCGCCTTAAGTCGCATTCCGGCCGTAATTCGCAGGGGCGCATAACCGTAAGGCATCAGGGTGGCGGCAACAAAAGATTGTACCGTATGATAGATTTCAGGCAGGCTGAGCTCGACGTTCCGGCCAAGGTGGAGGCCATAGAGTACGACCCATACCGGACGGCTTTTATAGCGAGGATTGTCTACGGAAACGGCAAGCGCGCTTATATTTTGGCGCCGCAGGGATTGAAAGTCGGAGATGCCGTGGTTTCTTCGAGCGAAGCGCCTCTTAAAACCGGAAACAGATTAAGACTGAAGAACATCCCCGTAGGTTATCAGGTACATAACGTGGAATTGAAGCCCGGCCGCGGCGGACAGACAGCAAGATCAGCCGGCTCATATGCGGAGATCCTCGCGAATTCCGATGGATATACGGACCTCAAGATGTCTTCCGGGGAAATAAGGAGGGTGCTTTGGGACTGCTTTGCCTCCATCGGTCAGGTTTCTAATCCTGAACATAACTTGGTGGTAATAGGTAAGGCCGGTCGTTCGCGTTGGCTGGGAGTAAGACCCACGGTGCGCGGTTCGGTCATGAATCCCGTAGACCATCCTTACGGCGGAGGAGAAGGAAAAACACAAAGGGGAACCAGGAAGCCGAAGACATTATGGGGTAAGATTACCGGCGGAAAGAGAACCAGAAATAAAAGAAAATGGTCAAGCAGGTTGATAATTAAGAGAAGAAAATAAATTTATGGGAAGGTCTTTAAAAAAAGGTCCTTACGTTGACCAAAACATACAGAAGAAAATATCCAAAATGAAACCGGGTAGTGGCGTGGCCATTAAAACCTGGTCGCGGTCGTCGGAAATCTCTCCGGAAATGGTGGGTTATAATTTCGCCGTTCACGATGGTAAGAATTTTGTGGAGGTCAAAATAACCGAAGAAATGGTCGGCCATCGATTGGGAGAATTTGCTCCCACAAGGAAATTTGTCCGCCATGGCGGCAAGATACAGAAAGAACTCGAATCCAAAGCCGCTTCAGCGGCAGCACCTGCGGCTCCGGAGAAAAAATAAACCAATATGAAAGAAACAGTTAAATTGAGTTATTTAAGGATGGCTCCCCGCAAGGTGAGGAGCGTGGCCGATTTGATAAGAGGCCTTCCGGTGAACGAAGCCGAAGCGCAGCTTATGGCCATGAATAAGCGCGCAGCTCTTCC
>JBBUAV010000054.1:0-9975 GCA_038058585.1 Patescibacteria group bacterium
AATAATCCCATCTGCCGTCGAAAAACATGCTCAGCATCCAGAAAACCAGGGCCAAAGTGAGCGCCGTAAGCCAGAATATCACGCCTCCGGCCGTAGGCGTTCCCGCTTTTTTCTCGTGAAATTTGTGGTAAACGGGGGTTCTCTTCGCCTCTCTTATCTGTTTTTTAACTCCGCTCTCCCTCAAAAACCGGTACCAGATGGGCGTTATCGCAAGCGCCACGAGGAATGCGATTGTCGTTAGAACTATTATCCTTATTGTCTGAAAAACGAGCATTTTATTATCTGAAGTTATTTTTAAACCATCCAAAAAGTTTTTCCGTGTCCCCGAACCTGTCTTCGGAACCAAGCACTACGACCAAAAGCGGATGTTTATTGTATGAAAAAATGGAAAGAAGATTGCCGTCCGCCTCTTCGGTATAGCCGGTCTTGCCTCCCAAGAAATACGGCTCGCCCGCGAAAAGATTAATGTTCATCACCGTAGTTCTCTTCCCGGAGTTAAGGTCGGTGATAAGGGAAGATTTTCTTGTCGTAACTTCGAGCACCGTAGGATAGCTCTGGTATATCCGAAGGGCGAGAACCGCAAGGTCGGCGGCCGTTGACTGGTTCGACGAGGAAAGACCGGTGGGATCGCTGAGATTGGTGTCCTTAAGCCTCCACTCGGCCGCCTTTTGATTCATATCTTTGATAAAATTATCGCGTCCATATACGCGGGATAAAGCTTCGGCCGATTCGTTGCTTGAAGCAAGAAGCATGGATACAAATAGATCTTTTATGGAATACCTTTGGCCAACCGTCATTTTTTTCTCGAAATTATCGTCAACGAAATCGGAATCCTGAAGCGTCGTTGATTGGTTGAATGCCAGGTTCTCCGAGGTAACGGCCGCGGAAACAAGCTTCGTGACGGAAGCTATGGGCCATCTGCGGCCGGTCTCTTTCGCAAAAAACTCTTCTCCGCTCAAAAGGTCCGCCACAAGGACCACCCGCGCTCCGATTTCCGGAGGAGACTCAGCGCCGTATCGCCTGAAAGAAGACTGGATGTTTTTCTCTTCCGAGACGAGAAGCGCCGACGCGGACTGTATTGATGCTGCCGGATTGTCGTATTTTTCCGAAAAATCCCCGCCGTAGACGGCCTGAGGAGAAGTGTTCGTATCTCCGTGATCCGGACCCATGTCTCCGCCTTTTCCGTAAGAAATATCGCCATCTTTTTCCGATCCGACATTAACTATCGGAGAACCCATTGATGCCGGCCGCGGCGGTTCGAGGACGAAAGTGGGTATCTCCCTCGGGCGCGTGACCTCCTCCGCGCCGGCGACAAAACTGACCTCGGTTTTCGTCATGCCTCTTCCGCTGCCGTGAGCGACAGTTATGACCAGGATCATCGCTCCCAAAAATAAGAATTTATGAAGATTGTCCTCCATGTCCGTCTTGGTTATCGCTTGCTCCGGCCTCGGCGACTATCTGCCCCTCCGCTTCCTTGAATAATGTCTGGAATTTTTCATAATCCGGGAGTTCCTCTCTGTTTTTGAGGCCCAAATGCCTCAGGAAATCAAAAGTTGGGCGGTAGAGATAGGTGTTCTGATGCTCAGGGTCGGGAAAACGCTCCACCAATCCGCGCAAAAGAAGGTTCCTTAAGATGAAAATCGAGTTCACGCCGCGCAGGTACTCCAGCCTGCTCCTCGATACCGGTCCGAAATAGGCTATGAGCGATAAGGTTTCAAGGCTTGCCGGTGTCAAATCCTCCGACAATTCTTCCTTTATAAAGGTCTCCATGATTTTGGAAAATTCCGATTTCGTTACGATCTGGATCTTGTCTCCGTCCGAAACCAGGGCCAATCCCCTGCCCTTATTCTCCAGTAGCCTCTTAAGCTCATCGATTACCACCTTCGTTCCATCTTTTTCCAATTCCAAAACCGAGCCGATTTTCTTGAGATTTATCGGCTCTCCGTGGACAAAAAGCAAAGCCTCGAGTTCTGCTGTTTTTTTGACTAAAATATCTTCGTTCATTTTGAAGTGGTCCTTTTCCTCGTCTGTTTTTCTTTGGGAAGAGACCCTGATTTTTTGATTATTATATCAGAAAAATGGCCGTTCTGTTCGAGGGATACCAGCTGTTCGCGGGCGAGATGCAGTATAGCGAGAAATATGGCTATAATTTCCCGGCGCGGTTTCTCTCCGGAAATTTTCATAAAGCTTGATTCTCCCTCTTTTTTCATCCTTTCCACAATCTCGGCTATTTTCTCTTCTATGGTTATTATCTTTTCCCTGACCGTTTCTGTCTCTAAGACAAAGGCCTTGAGTCCGTCGAAGATCTTATTGAGAGAGGAGACTACGGCCCCGAGGTTTAGATTCTCTCCCGGATAAAAAAATCCCGCTCCTCCTTCGGAAGAAAGGCCTCGCATCAGGAAATAAGGTCGGCCGTATTCTCTCGCGCTGTTTCTCCATAAGTTATTTACCGCCTTCATGCCCGGCTTGAAGTCCCGGTAAATCTTCAAGCGCTCCTCGAGGTTCTTTATTTCCGCTTCCTCGTCGCTCGTAAGACTGAATTCCGGTAGGAGCACTTTCGACTTTATGAGGATGAGGCGGCTCGCCACTGCTATAAAGTCGGAGATCATGCGCAAATCGACTTTGCTCTCGCTTATGGTCCGGAGGTATTTCAAAAAATCGTCGGTTACTTCAGCGAGGCTCACGTCGGTGATATCCATCTCGCGGGCCTCTATAAGCTCAAGTAGTTTGCTCAAAGGCCCGGTGAATCTTTCTATTCTCAGTTCGTAGGTCATTAATTATTCATTATTTAATGCGCCTTTGGTGTAATTATTCGACGGGTTCCATAAAAACCATCCGGCGAAATACTCACTGCTGCTTGTGGAGTTCAACGTCTCCTCTACTGCTTTTATCTGCGCCCTAACCATACTGGCATCATAAACCGCGCCAAGATTGAAATCCTGGAGCCATGGCCTTAATTTGGACCGATAATCAGGTTCCGTTCCGGAAGTTTGAGGAATGACGGGCGCATCGGGTGTCGTAGTGGCAGAGGTGGAAGAAGAAGACGCGGACGAGGTGGCGGATACCGCGGTTTCTCCCTTAAGTCTTGCCAGGGCGTGCTCCATGGAATACTTAACTACCTCGTAGGGATATTTCGCCGGATTAGCGTACCCCAGAAAACCCGATGCATAATGCGAGGGATAGACCATGGGGCATACGTAATCGAAATACTTGTAAGCGCTCTCTATTACCTGACCTATTCCCAGGTCATCGCGATTAATGGTGGAGAGGCCGAAAAGGTCGGCGGAAATTTTGGCGCCTCCGAGTTCGCTCCGCAAGAAAGAGAAAAAATCGGAGATAACCGCGCTTCTCGGTGTTTTCCCGCTCCAAGAAGGATATACTATATTCTCCATATTGCCGTCGGAGGCGAATCTGATGTAATCGAAATTTATTTCGTCAAAACCGCGCGCAATCGCGTCCTTGGCTACGGCGACGTTGTAATTCCAGACATCCTTCGACGCAGGGTCCATCCAGGCAAGTCCCTTATTGTCGGTCCAGATTTTTCCGGTAATTTTATCCTTAAGCGCCCACTCGGGATGGGCCTTCGCGAGAACAGGGTCCTGGAAAACGGTTATTCTTCCTATCACGTATATTCCGGCCTCGTGAAACTTTCTGATCATCAGATTGGGCTGGCTTATCTTGATGTCGCCCTCCGCTCCGCTTGCGCGTATCTCCGGTATGCCCGTAACGTAAGAGACGTATCCGGAATAATCCTTGATATCCACGACTACGGCGTTGATTTCGGTCTCTTTGGCCAGGTTTATAAAATAATTTAATTTTGCGGCGCTGCCGGCAGACCAACCGGTTGCGTACACACCTTTAATCACGGCCGGATAGTTCGGAAGGGGCCTCTGGTATTCCGCGTCTTCGTAGGTTCTGCCGCCCGAAACAACGGTGCCCAAAGAAACTCCAGCGCTGGCGGAAGTCGTTGCGGTATCCACGTTTATGCCGCCCCCTGCCGCCGTGGGTTCGGGCGTATGGACAACCATGGTTTCCGATGAACCCGAAAATAAAAAAAGGCCCGTCCCAAAAATAAGCGCAAATAAAATCCCCGCGAGCACTTTCATCGTCGAAAAGCTTTAAGAAACTATAACCCAAAAACTTGCCCGCGGCAATGATTTTTTATATAATTCCCCAGATGGCATTGGCCTTGTATCGGAAGTACAGACCCAAAAAACTTGAAGACCTCCTCGGCCAGGAAACAAATTCCCTGATCCTCAAAAATGCCGCCAAGAACAACAAGTTCGGCCATGCCTATCTTTTTTACGGACCTCGCGGAACCGGAAAAACAACTACCGCCCGGCTGATTGCGAAACTTCTGAATTGCAAAAAACGCCGAACCGACGAAGAATTCAGAAAGATCGGAGAACCGTGCAACGAATGCCGTGAGTGCCTTGAAACCGAAAACCAAACCTCCCTCGACGTCATTGAAATAGACGCCGCCTCGAACAGGGGCATAGACGAGATAAGGAACCTGAAGGACGGGATAAGGACGTCTCCTTCTTCCGGCAAGTTCAAAATTTACATCATAGACGAGGCCCATATGCTTACGGGCGCCGCTTTCAACGCCCTCCTTAAGACACTGGAGGAACCGCCGGCTCATGCGGTTCTGATCCTTGCCACTACCGAATACGAAAAACTTCCGGCTACGATCACGTCACGGACGCAGAGATTCGTTTTCAAAAAACTGCCCAAGCTGAAAACGATGGAAAAACTCCTGAAAATAGCGAAGGCCGAAAATATAAAGATAGACGAGGCGGCCCTCGAGCTCATAGCCTCGGCGGCGGAAGGCAGCCTCCGGGACGGAGAATCTCTCCTCGATCAGATCAGTTCGCTTGAGGAAAAGATAGACCTGGAAACGGTGGAGAGGATAACGGGCAGGGTCGGACTAAGAAAAGTCCACGAACTTGCGGAATTTATCGTAAAAAACGACCTCAAGGGCGCCATAAACTGCGTTTCCGAGCTGAACGAGGAAGGCCATAATCTCGTCCAGCTCGTGAAGGATCTGATCCACTATTTGAGGAAAGTTCTCGCCCTCAAAATGAATCCCGCCATTGAAAAAGTTTTCCGCAACGACCTCACCGCCGATGAGCTGGAAAAAGTCAAAAAACTTGCGGCTGCCTCGGGCGCCGATTCCACAATAAAACTCGTGAAGTCGCTCATAGTCGCCTATTCGGAGATGAGATATAGTCCGTTCGCAATGGTGCCCCTCGAAATTGCCTTAATGGAAAATCTGAAAAAGACCGAATAGTCCCCGCTTTATCTCATGATGGATATCGTCTCCCCCAATTCCGCGCCGGGAGCGGAAACGGTTATTCTCCCCGTCGTCGCATTGCGCACAACGGAATAACCGATATTATAGCTACTCGTCCCATTGTAATAATAAACTCCGGACGAAGACGGGTCATATGGCAAGGCCGTGAGGTAAACCGGCACAAGGCATGGAGCTATATTGTAGCTTCCGCTCGCCAAAGCCATATTGGCGGTCGTTGTCGGCAAGCCACCCGAGGAACATGAAAAGTTTCCGGCGTTATCAAAAACGTTCTGGCCGATGGCGTTCAAAATTACATTCGTGTCCCCTTTCCTCTTTGAGTTCCTGCTCTTCGCGAATTGGCGCACAGGGTCGAGCACGATCATGGTGAAAACCATCATAGCCGAGACAAGGAACAGGGAAAGAAGAACCTCAAGTAAAGTGAATCCTTCTCTTTTTTTCATAAAACTAAAAACTCTTGACCTCTTCCCAGCTTAACACGGAAACAGAACTGCTGGGAACGGTAATCTTCAGATTCGTATAGGAGTTCTGGTACTTGCCGTACACGGAAATCACTCTTGCCCCGTTTTCGCCGGAGGAGAGAGGCAGTACGGAACAAGTGCTGCTGCCCACCGCAACGGTTTCGTTGCCGCTATAGGATGAACTTGAACCTAAGTTAAGGAGCGCCACTTCGGCGCAGGCGTCCGCAAGGGCGCGGCTACTGCTCTTGAAATGGGAATTGGATACGTCTGCGCGCTCGAGATAAGAAACCTGCCCCGTGGCCATGACGATCGCGATAAGTGCCGCCGAAATTATAAGCGCGGCCACGAGGGCAATATATCCGCTTCTCTTCTCCGGGGTGATCGTCATTTCCTTAAATAAATGGTGTTCTGAAGAGTGGTGGAGGCCTTAATTGGCCTCTCGGCGTCCGTGGAAACAAGGGAGAGCGTTATTCTTACTCCTTCCGGAGCGGCTTGGAAAGACGGCAGGTGTTCAAAAAGTATCGAGCTTACGGATACATGGTCGTTATTGAGCGTCGCCGCTTCCCCTCCCGCTTTCTTTATTCTCGCTTTTCCGGAATCCAAATCAAATACAACCGGATTCAGGGCATAACCGAATCTGCTTAAGGAAAGGTTTGACGAGGAACTGCCGACCGCCGGTTCGTTTATGGACTGGGCTCCGACGAGAGCCCAAGATATTTTCTGCATTATGAAATTCGCCTCCAGGTCAACCTCTGTCTTCCCTCTCTGCTGGTTGCGGCTTCCCACTATCTGGTAAAAAACAATGAGAACGAAGCCGGTGATAAGGGAAAAAAGTCCTATGTAAATTACCGACTCGATCAGCGTGAATCCTTTCCTTTTTTCGTGTTTCGTCATTGGGATGTGATTACGCGCAAGGCGTCGTTGCTCCTTACGGCAACGTAAACAAGATTATCCTCATAGTCTATGCCGTTTGCGACCTGCGGGAAATTGAATGAACTGATTCTCGTAGACGACGATGGATCTGATACGTTCCAGACCTGGAATTCCTGGTTTGCGTCGGCGACATTAAGGAACGCAAGATAGTCCCTCACCAAAACATTGTTCACGTCATACCCGATGTTCGCCGATCCTAGGCTTTGCGGCGATGAGGAATCGCTGACGTCTATCACCCTGAATTCGTCTCCGCTTCCCGTTTGCCTGCCCAAATAAACCTTCTTGCCCACAAGATACACGCTTTTGCCGTCATATCCTCCGGGCGCGTCGAAATAACCGATCTTGGTCGTCGATGTCAGGTTGCTTGTATCAAGTATTTCGAGTTCTCCCGTATTAACGGAGGTTGCTATATAAACCGTATCCCCGTTTACGTGGATCTCATTTACGTCTCCGCCCACCTCAAAACTACCTATGTCAATCGGGTTAAGGGGATTCGAAACGTCTATTATGTGGAATTCCGGCCCGGTGGCGTTCTTGGTGCCGATATATATCCTGGAATTGCCGTAAAATATCGAGTTGCCGACCGCTCCGCTTCCCGAAACTTCCGGTAATTTATAGGACTTGATAAGAACCGGGTCGGCGCCGTTTGTTATGTCTATAACCTGAAGCTGGGCGTTGCTGTCGCTAGAAGCAACATAGGCGTAGTTACCGGCCACATCTATCCCGTTAAGACCCAAGCCGACGTCCAGATTGGAAACTATGTATGGGCTCTGGCCGTTCGTCGCGTTAATCACGAAAAAATCCGGCTTGCTCTGGGCCGAAGCCTCCGCCGTCATATAAACGATCTTATTCACCACATCAAGGTCGGTGGCGGAATTACCCGGACCGAGGTCAACGGAGCCTAGAGTTGTCGGGTTGAGCCAGTCGCCGATAAGCCCCCCTCCACCCGTATCGCCGCCCGTGTCGTCCAATCCGGCCCAGTTCGTAACAAGAGTTGTAAGCTCTATATTCTGCTTGCGCAAGGGGTCCGTTGACCAGCTGACCCTGCTTACTATTTTCTTGGTGCTTGTGTTTACCGAGGTCACCAAAACCTCCTTAAGAAATTCGTTCTCGGTACTCGAAGACGTTGCAAGTCCGCTGAAATCGTATCTGGCCGTGGTTCTCGCCTCCTCAAGTCCCTGTTCGGCCAGGCGAAGAGCCTTACTGTTCTCCGCGCTGTCAAGAGAGAGGGATTGGCCGCCGAAAATGACGAGGGCAGCGCTCGTAAGCCCTACGGTAAGGATCGTAAGCGCTATTATTATCTCGAGCGTGGCCTGTCCCGTTAAAGGCCCGCGCCAATGGCACGGCATCCGCCTGTGGCGGACTGCCTCTAATGGGGCCTGCCCGGATAAGAAAAAATGTTTTTTTCTACCAACCGATTGCGCCTTCATTGTTTATGTGTATTTGCGACCTGCCATCGCCCAAAAAAACCGCGATCGTACCGGAAACACCGGAATTCCCCTCGAGAGGACTAAAAACGACTTCCGGCAGGCCTTCGGCCCCGACGCTTGAGGTACGCGGAAAAACCACGTCATATTGGGGATCTCTTAAAGCATATGAGTCTCCATTAAAAAGAACATACTGGTTAGAGCTTACGAAAACCCCATGGGAGGACTCGCCGACATTATCCATAGCCAAGCTTCTTGCATGGCGCAAGAGGCTCACCAAGTTGTCCCTTTCTGAGATCAGGGCATGTGTTCCGTAAAAATTGGAGTTCAGGCCGACGGACAACCCAAAGATAACGACAAGAAGGGCAACCACGAGCAGGGCTTCTATTAAAGTGAAACCGCCTCTGTTTTCGGGATTAAAATTCATGGATTATGTGCCTATCCCCCGGGTTATCGAGTATATGGGAGTGATGATGGAAATAGCGACGAATCCCACGACAAGTCCCATGGTGAGAAGCAAAAGCGGCTCGATGAGGGTAGTGAGATTTTTTATGCTCATCTCCGATTCATCCTGATAATATTCCGAAAGATAATTCAGGTTGTCCTCGAGATTGCCGGTGTTCTCACCTATCTCGATGAGGCCCGATATGAGCATTGGGAAAATATTCTTATGCACCGAAAGAAACTGAGCCAGCTGTTCTCCTCTTCTTATGTCTTCGGCCGCCTGCATTAATGCTTTCCTGTAAACAAGGTTATCGAATGTTTGAGCCGTTATGGTTACCGCCTCCACTATTTTTATGCCGCCTCGCAGGAGCACGGAAAGAACGCGTGTAAAGTTGGCCATGTTAATGTCTATGGTAAGACGGGATAAAACCGGTATAAAGAAAATGGTGAGATGGAGAATGAATCTCACGGAGTCAAGGAACAAAAGCAACCTCATTAATATGCCGAAGATCACCAGTCCGATAATAACGTAAAGGCCGTTATCAATAAGGAACTGAGAAATAACCATGAGTATTTTCGTCGGCAAGGGCAGCGGGACATTAAGACTCGATAAAATCGGCAGGATCTTGGGGAAAGCGAAAAAAATGAGGAATGAAACGAGGACCACCGTTGCTATCATTACGATTATCGGATAAATCATGGCGGACCTTATCTTGTTTTTAAGATCCCTTGTTTTCTTGAGCTCCGAAGAAAGATAGAGGAGGTTATCGGCCAACGTTCCGCTTGCCTCGCCCACCCTCACTATATTCACAAAAAAACTGTTGAAAACATGCGGGAATCTCTCCATACTTGCCGCCAGGAACTGGCCGTTCGAAACATCGACTATAAGCTGCTCTATTATGGAGCTAAGAGACCTTGAGGGCGTTTGTCTTTTTATCATCCTGAGCCCCTCAAGGATCGGCAATCCCGCCTTTACCACTATGGAGAGATGGCGGGCAAAGTTTATCTTATCCTGCGTTTTGACGCGGTTAAAAATATTTATCTTCGAGATCCATCTTGAATTATTCATGTATAATGCGCACCACTTCTTCTATGGAAGTTAGGCCCTTAAGCGCCCTCTCCACGCCGGCGAGCATCATCGTGGTCATGCCGGATCTTATAGCCGCCTCCTTTATCTGGGTGGCATTTGCCCTGTTCATTATGAGCTGCCTTATTTCGTCGTTAACTTCTATCACTTCGTTTATACTCATCCTGCCCTGATAACCCGACTGGCCGCACGCCGCGCATCCCTTGCCCATAAAAAATTCGCGTGAACCTATTTTGCTTATTTCGGGGATCATTTCTCCTAAGCTCGCCACTTCTTTCGGAGTAAGGACTCTTTTCATTTTGCATTTCGGAC
>JBBUAV010000055.1:0-3782 GCA_038058585.1 Patescibacteria group bacterium
TCGCTAAGCGAAACCGCGGACAAACGCGGACTGGGCACCAACCTGCATGAAAATGAAAATAGTCAGCGTGAGTTCGCGTCAACCTTGGGCACCAAGGTTGAGATTAAAAACATCAATTCTTTCCGGTTCGCGAAGGACGCCATTGATTACGAAATAAAACGGCAAAGAGAGGTTTTGGAAAAAGGCGAAAAAATAGTCCAGGAAACGCGTGGCTGGGATGAGAAAAAGAGGAAAACCGTGAGCCAACGGAGCAAGGAAGAAGCCCACGACTACCGCTATTTCCCGGAACCGGACCTTCCGCCCATATACACGAGCGTTTTCGACCTGGAGGAGCTGAAAATTTCTCTTCCCGAACTGCCCAAGGAGAAAAGAGCAAGGTTTATGAAGGAATTCGGCCTGGACGGGAAACAGACCGAGGCGCTCGTCTCGGATATGGCGCTCGCGGAGTTTTTTGAGGAATCCGTGTCGGAATTGAAAACCCTATACCCCAAACCCGAAACCCCAGCCCCCACCCAAACCCTATTCAATTATCTGACGAGCGATTTCAGGGGTCTTTTGAACGAAGCCGGGGTTTCGGTGGAGGATTCTAAGATAAACCCGGAGCGTTTGGCGCATCTTGTCTCGCTCATAGAGGGAGGAAAGATTATGAGCCGCCAGGCAAAGGATATTTTAAAGAAAATGTTTGAAACGGGCCTGGACCCGGAGGAGATTCTGGACCAAGAGGGGTTACACACAGTATCGGACGAAGGCGAACTCGCGAAAGTTGTTGAGGAGATTATCGCGGAAAACTCCGCGGCCGTCGCTGACTACAAAAAAGGCAAGACCGCGAGCATGCAGTTCCTTATCGGCAAAGCGATGGGCAAGCTGAAGGGGAGAGGAAGCCCGGATACTCTCAGAGAAATTTTTGAGAGAGCAATAAATGCCTTATAAACCCAGCCAGAAAATTATCAATCGGTACGCCAAAGTACTTGTGAATTTCGCGCTCGGCGGCGGCAGGGGCATAAGAAAAGGCGAGGTGGTTTATGTAGTTGCCTATGAATATTCAAAACCGCTCTTTGTTGAAATTTTAAGAGCCATTACCAAGGCCGGTGGACACGCAATCTCCAGTTACCAGCCGGACGAAGACCATAATTTCAATGTCAGGCGTGATTTTTATGTCAATGCGAAAGAACACCAGATAAATTTCTTCCCGAGCAGTTATTTTCGGGGTCTGGTTGACCAAATTGACCACTATATCTTTATCCAGAGCGAAACCGATATGGAAGCCCTGAAGGGGATAGATTCCCAGAAGATTGTCAAAAGAGGCCAGTCCATGAAGCCATATCGGGAATGGCGGGAAGAAAAGGAAAGCCGGGGCAGATTTACATGGGTAATCTCGCTCTACGGTACTGCGGCGATGGCCAGAGAAGCGGGCCTAAGCGAGGCGGAATACTGGAGAGAGATATCCAACGCCTGTTTTCTTAACTCTTCAAATCCGATAACCAAGTGGAAGAGTGTCGCGAAGAAGTTGCATCATTTTAAGCAGAGGTTGAATAACTTGCCCATAGAAAAGCTTCACGTGAACGGGCCGGACATGGAGCTCTGGCTTAAAATCGGCAGGGATAGAATCTGGAATGCCGGCACGGGCCGCAATATCCCGAGTTTTGAGGTCTTTACGTCGCCCGACTGGCGTGGCACGGAGGGCTGGGCGCGGTTCAATCAGCCGGTATACACGCACGGGCATCTCATAACCGGCATCGAGCTTAGGTTTGAGGGGGGCGTTATTGTTGAGGCAAGGGCCAAACGGAACCAGAAACTTCTGAAGCACATGGTTTCCGCGCCCGGCGGCAACAAGCTCGGTGAGTTCTCTCTTACCGATAGAAGACTTTCAAGAATTACAAAATTCATGGCCGAGACTCTTTACGACGAAAATATCGGCGGGCCGAACGGCAACACCCACGTCGCCATCGGTTCTTCTTTCCGGGACTGCTACCGCGGGAATCAGGCAAAGGTCAAGAAATCTGAATTGAAGAAACTCGGTTTTAATGATTCCGCCATCCATCAGGACATGGTCTCAACTGCTCCAAGGACCGTAACGGCCTACCTTAAAGGCAATCGCACTAGAGTCATTTACAAAGACGGAAAGTTTGTTGTTTAATTTATTCAAAGAAACTTTTGAGAAGCAATTAAAATGATAAATCCAGGAGAACAACTTGAGGGCGGACAAAGCGCTCCTCTGCGTGAAAGATATTTAGACAGGGCAGACGAGGAGGGGTATGTATATATCAGGGAATTTGCCGGGCCGGAGTTGAATGCCCAGACCAAAACCCTGGCAGGGCTGGCAGACGGAGAAGAAGGGACAAATGAAGATTTGAATTTGGGCGAAGGTTTGCGCTTTTTGGGCAGTTCCGGCAATTACCCCGATATGAAAATTCACATAGACGACCTGGAAAATTTTGTGGAGAGGGTCAGGAATCACCTCAAAGAGGCCGAGGAATAGCCGTTATTCATTCGCGGCGCAATTTGTTATATTAAAACCATGAAATACATCGTCTCTCTGGTCGCCTTATCGGTGCTTTTCTCCGGTTTGGCTTTTGCCAAAACCGAAGGATTACCCGACCTCGGGCTGACTCCGGACAGCCCGTTTTATTTCTTCAAAACCTGGCAGGAGAATATCCAGACCTTCTTTGCTTTCGGAGCAGAGAATAAAGCCAGGCAGTATCTTCACCTGGCGGACGTCCGCCTGGCCGAGTACCAAAAACTCATAGAAGAAGAAAAGATGGATATTGCCCAAAAAACCCTTGATAAATATGAATCCCAGCTCCAGCGGGCACTTGATAAGATCAGCGAGATAAAGGAAGCGGGAAAGGACGTGACCGCTCTTTCTGCGACAGTCGAGGAGTCCATCACAAAGCACCTTCAGGTGCTCCGGTATGTTCTTTCGAGAGTCCCGGAGGCGGCCAGATCCGCTATTCAGAAGGCCATAGAAGCATCGAGCAAGGTGATTGAGCGAAAGAGCGACAATCCTTCGGATTCTTTGCCGCTCGGGGCGTATTGCGGTGATACGTCGTGGATGTCCCCGTTCCAGGGCGACCAGGGCTACGCGCAGGCATATAGCGCCGTCGATGCCGAAGAGGAGATATTCAAGGGAGTTGTTTCTTACAAAGAATGTTCGCAAAACCTGAGTACCTTAATGAGATGCACTCCTTTTAAATTGAGCGGGGTAACCCTTTATGGCAGCGAATACAGGAAATACGAAGATTCTATAGTTGAAGTTCTTGGCAAAAAATATTCGTTCGAGCTTGAGGGTGTGAACCTGACGGAAATTTGGCCTACAAAAATAAGGTGCGTTGAAAAACCGGGCAATCCCAAACTTTCGGGTATTCTCTACCAGCTTACGCGATCCTCGAACTACGAGGAGTTCGGGAGAAAAAATCCATCACTGCGGATATCGAGCGGTTCCATTAAGATATACATCCACATACAGAACATAACCTATAACGACTATGTCATACCGAGCGACATCGGCGTAAAACAAAAAGGAACGGATAATATCGTGCAGGCCATAGTTCGCGTTGACAAGCTCCTCCAGCTTATAGAAAGTCCGTATGTCCGATTTATAGAATTACCGGCAAGGGGAGTGCCGCTGTAGGATCTCCGTTTTACGTAAGGATAGGATGACCGCCAGCTCTGGATTGGCGGTTATTTGCGTATTTTTCGGAAAGGTGTAGGTTGTGGGTAAAGGCCGAAAAATAACAAATAAACCATGATGAAAAACACAATATATTCACCGAAATAACCAA
>JBBUAV010000056.1:0-3185 GCA_038058585.1 Patescibacteria group bacterium
CAATTTAGGAAAATAGATAAACGCGCTATTCGAAAGATGCGCTGATCCAATTTAATATGGCTGGTTTTTTCAAAAAATTTTTTTCCGGTGGCGCCGTTAGAGCACTCGAAGTTAAGGTCCGTGAAATAAACGAACTTGGAAGCGAAATAGAAAAACTCGGCGACGATGAACTGAAAGAAAAAAGTCTGGAACTGAAATCGAGGATAGGGAAGGGTGAATCCCTTGACGACGCGCTGCCCTACGCTTTCGCTCTTGTTCGCGAAGCGTCCGATAGGACTCTTGGACAGAGGCCCTTTGACGTCCAACTTATGGGCGGAATTATCCTCCATAGCGGTGGAGTTTCGGAAATGGTTACGGGCGAAGGAAAAACTCTCGCGGCTGTCGCTCCGGCTTACCTTGACGCCCTCCTCGGAGACGGAGTTCACGTTGTGACCGTGAACGAGTATCTCGCTCGGCGCGACGCCGTCTGGATGGGACAGATTTATAGGTCCTTGGGGCTTACTGTCGCGTGTCTCGTGCCGGACGGGGCTTTTATGTACGACCCGGAGTGGAAGATCGCAGAAGAGGGGAAAACACTTATGGACAAAGAGAGGGATACCACGGGGAGTTTCATGGTTCAGCAGGATTTTCTGCGTCCGGTTACGCGCCGCGAGTCTTATTTGGCCGATATAACATATGGAACCAATCACGAATTCGGTTTCGATTACTTGCGCGATAATCTTACTTATGGTCTCGAGGCGCGGGTTCAGCGGGGATACAACTACGCGATCATCGACGAAGTCGACAGTATTCTTATAGATGAATCCCGTACTCCGCTTATAGTTGCCGCTCCGGACGCCCAGTCGAGCGATTTCTATAAAGCTTTTGCGCGCATAGTCGGCGCACTAAAAGCCGAGGACGATTATACGATTGACGAAAAACACCGCTCCGTGAACGTAACCGAGGCCGGAATAGAAAAAGTAGAAAAAAACTTGGGCCTCAAGAACCTCTATGCGCCCGAAAACATAAGACTGGTCCATTACCTCGAGGAGAGCCTCAAAGCAAAGACGCTTTTCGAAAGAGACAAGGATTACGTCGTCAAGAACGGCGAGATTATAATCGTTGACGAGTTCACGGGGAGAATGCTCCACGGCCGTCGTTACCAGGGAGGATTGCATCAGGCCATAGAAGCGAAAGAGGGTGTTTACGTCAAAGAGGAGTCTAAAACCTACGCCAAAGTTTCCATACAGAATTACTTCCGGATGTACAAAAAAATTTCCGGCATGACGGGAACTGCGCAGACCTCGGCCGAGGAATTTCACAAAGTTTACAACCTCGATGTAACCAGTGTTCCCACGAACAGGCCGCTTGTGCGTAAGGACCTTGATGACATGATTTACAAAACCATCCAGGCGAAATTCGAGGCCGTCGTAAAAGAAGTTGAGGAAAGGCACAAAAAAGGCCAGCCGATGCTTCTCGGAACCGCATCGATCGAAAGGAACGAGATGCTCTCCGCCATGCTCTCCAAAGCCGGCATACCGCACGAGGTTCTGAACGCCAAAAACAACGAGCGTGAGGGTGCGATAATCGCCCAAGCGGGTAAGCTTGGCGCGGTGACGGTGGCGACGAACGTGGCTGGCCGCGGCGTGGATATAATTCTTGGCGGCAATCCACCAAACCCGGAGGAAGCCAAAAAAGTCCGTGAACTCGGCGGACTCCATGTTATAGGAACCGAGCGGCATGAGGCCCGGCGTATAGATAACCAGCTCCGCGGACGAGCCGGAAGGCAGGGCGACCCCGGTTCATCCCAGTTTTTCCTGTCCCTAGAGGACGACCTCCTCCGTATTTTCGGCGGAGATAGGGTGAAGAATATGATGGAAAGATTCAATCTTCCGGAAGACCAGCCGATACAACTGGGCCTCGTTTCCAGGGTCGTTTCTCAGGCTCAGGCGAAGGTTGAGGGCTTTAATTTCGATCTAAGAAAGCATCTTTTGGAATATGACGACGTATTGAATAAGCAGCGGATAGCGGTTTACAAAAGCCGCCTGGATATTCTAGGGAGTCTCGACGAGGGGAGTCTTTCGGGTATAATTTCCAGCGCTTCGATTGATTATATAAATCTTCTTTCACAAGCCGATATTCCCGAGAATAGGCCGGATTTGAAAAAGATCTTCGAAGAAGCCGGTGTCGTAAATAAGGACAATCCTTGGCCCGCCTCCGCTGAAGCTACGGCGGACAGGCCGGAAGAAGTTTCACTGGAATCATTGAACAATTTAATAGAAAAAAGAAGCAAAGAAATCGCGTGCGATGAGCGGCTAAAGGGCATGCTTTTGAGCATAATCGACATGCTTTGGATGAGTCACCTGGAAGAACTCGACGCTTTAAGCGGTTCGGTCGGCCTCCGCGCCTACGGACAAAAGGACCCATTGGTCGAATATCGCCACGAGTCGCACCGGCTTTTCAAGGATTTTTGGAAAAATTTCAATGCGCTGGTATTCGTAAATGTTTTTAAGCTGTCTTTACAGCCGGCCGGCAGTGCTTCGCAAGGAGCACAGCGCCCCGCGCCGGGCGGGCAGTTATTCGGCAAGGTGGGCCGCAACGAGCCTTGTCCGTGCGGAGCGAAAAAACCAGACGGACGACCAATTAAGTACAAACATTGTCACGGCAAAAATGCGTAGGTTTATAGTCAGACAAAGCGGAGTCCTGAGCAGCGTCAAAGGGCGGAAGCGGCAAGAAATATAAGAGGTGTTATGGGAAATAGACTTTTTATCTATGGTACGCTAATCAACCCCGAGGTTCAGAAAAATGTTTTAGGGCGAGTTGCCGACGGTGTTCCTGATGCGCTGATAGGATATAAGAAATCCGAGATTGAAGTTGAGGGTAAGGAATATCCACTTATTGTTCCTGATGAAGGAGAAAAGGTTGGAGGACTGGTGATTAATGTCGCCGACCGTGAATTGGAGAAAATCGATGAATATGAAACTGCTGTGTATAAGCGAAAATCAGTTGTTCTGGAAAGAGGTATATCAGCGTGGGTGTACGTAAAAGGATAAGAAGTGCCACGGGGCGTAGAAGTAAAAAAGAGGAGCCCCATTAGGTGCTCCGGAAGCGAACGTCGACTAACGTCGACTTAAGAAGCTGTGAGATCGAACTTCCAATCGGGGTCGTATATGCCACGTGTCGATGTGTGTGGCAGATGACACACT
>JBBUAV010000057.1:0-1951 GCA_038058585.1 Patescibacteria group bacterium
AATCTTTCTTGGTCAATACGCAGATCAATCGCTCGATTCGGCCCGTTTCTATGTTTGGCGATTATTATTTGGGCGATATTCTGTTCTTCGGGAGGAATGTCTGCCTGGTCGCGGTCTTTGCGGTAGATGAACATTACAACGTCCGCGTCCTGTTCGATGGAACCGCTCTCCCTAAGGTCGGAGAGCCTCGGCACCTTGTGGTCGCGCTGGTCGATCGCCCGAGAGAGCTGGGATACGGCGAGCACCGGAACTTTGAGTTCGCGGGCGAGCGCTTTAAGGCCGTGCGAAATTTCCGTAACCTGCTGAACCATGCTTTCAAAGTTGACCCTCGGCCTTATGAGCTGAAGATAGTCCACTATGAGAAGTCCCAGGCCATGCTCCACCTGGAGGCGCCTAGCCATGGACCTCATCTGCATAATATTTGGGGAAGCAGTGTCGTCTATGAATATTGAAGTTTCCGAAAGCCGGCCGAGCGCTCCTTGTATCAATTCAAATTCCGTATCGTCGCCGATCCGCCCCGTAAGTATTTTCCAGAGCGACACTTGGGATTCGGCGGCAACCAGCCTGTCTATAACCTGCTCCCGCGACATTTCAAGCGAGAATATCCCGACTACGACGCCGCTCTTGGCCGCGCTTCTTGCCATGTCGAGGGCGAACGCCGTTTTTCCGAGAGAGGGCCTTGCGCCCAAAACAATAAGTTCGGATTTTTGGAGGCCCGAGAGCAGATTATCAAGGTCGGGGAAGCCGGTTGTAGTTCCACGGAGCTTGCTTTCTCCGTGATGGAGTTTTTCCATCCTTTCATAGGCGTTTTTTAGCTCGTCTTTAACGTGCATGAAATTCTGGGGCAGGGACTTCTGGGAGATGGCGAATATTTTCTGCTCTATGTCGTCCATAATGTCCTCAACTTCGGCCGAAGACTCGAAAGCGTCTTCGGTTATCTCAGCCGAGGCTTCAATGAGGTCGCGCAGGACTTTTTTCTCTTTCACCACCTTGGCGTGATGGGCGACGTGCGAAGCCGTTGCCACCCTGTTGGTCAACTCGGCGATATAACTTGAGCCGCCCACGTCTTTGAGTAAGTCCTTCTCTTTAAGACGACTCGTGAGACTCAATACGTCTATCGGCTGATGCTTTTCGTAAAGATCTATGATGGTCTCGTATATTTTTTCGTGCGCCGGCGAATAAAAATCCCTGGGCTCCAGGATGTCGGCCACCCTGTATATGGCGTTTTTGTCTATGAGAATACTGCCCAAAACCGCTTGTTCGGCTTCTATGTTCTGGGGAGGAAGTTTTAACTGTGATTTTTTGGCCATACGAAAGGTCCTAATTCCGTGTCTTCAACTGTATATCCTAAGCCATTGATTTCTTTTCTCAAGGTATCGGACTTGATAAACTGTTTACTTCCTCGTAATTTCTCGCGTTCGAGCGCCAATTTGGAGATTTTTGCCGGAATCTTGGGCAGTTTCAGGTCTATTCCGAACATGGAAATACTGTCCGACAGGAGTTTGTATGCCTTATTCGCTTCAGGTCTGGAGAAACTCCATATGCGCGGACTTATATCGTTCATAAGGTTAAAGATGGCAGCCAGGGCTTTTGGCGTATTAAAATCGTCTTCAAGCGCCGCATTCAGATCTGATCCGAATTTCGCGATGTTTATTCCGACACTCTTCTTATTGGATGACCTTTTCGCGACGATCGCCAGTTTCCCGAGAAAAATACTTATATCTTCCAGATTTTTTTCCGCGGCCTCGATTGTTTTGTCGGTAAAGTTCATCCGTTCCCGGTAGTGGTGCATGAGAACTATCCAGCGGAAGGCGTTGGCGGAATGCTCCGACAGAAAATCTGTGAGTGTAATATAGTTGTGCAGGCTCTTCGACATTTTTTCTCCGTTAACCGACAAAAACTCGACATGCATCCAGAGCTTTACGAATGGTTTTTTTCCGGAAGCTGATTC
>JBBUAV010000058.1:0-2638 GCA_038058585.1 Patescibacteria group bacterium
TTTCAATTTCGTTAACCGCGCCGAAACTTATTTGCCGATTGCGGCACTTCTCATCGCCGCGCTTATCGGGCTCCTGGACGATTGGTTCGGGGTGGCGGGAATAGGCGGAGGTTCGGGAGGAGGGCTGAAGATAAGGCACAAGCTTATAGTCTACGCGATTATCGCGGCCCTGGGCGCCTGGTGGTTCTACTTCCGCCTTGACTGGGATGTGCTTTACGTGCCGTTTCTCGGAAATTTTGAAATAGGTCCTTGGTACATTCCGCTTTTTATGTTCATAATTGTCGCGAGCGCATTCTCGGCGAACGAAACGGACGGACTGGACGGGCTTTTGGGAGGCGTGTCGCTCTTCGCTTTCGTAGCGCTCACGACGGTTTCCTTTGCCCTTCATCGTTATGACCTCGCCGCTTTCGGAGGAGTTATGATAGGAAGCCTGCTCGCTTTTCTCTGGTTCAATATCTATCCGGCAAGATTTTTCATGGGCGATACCGGCTCGATGTCTTTAGGAATCACGATAGGCGTCATAGCCATGCTTACGAATACAACCCTGCTCCTGCCGTTTTTCGCAATTGTCCTTGTTTTCGAATCGCTCTCGGTCATCATCCAGGTTATAAGCAAAAAGCTGCGGGGCGGAAAAAAAGTTTTTCTCTCCGCGCCAATACACCATCATTTTGAGGCATTGGGCTGGCACGAGTCCCAGGTTACGATGCGTTTCTGGATAATATCGGCGGTGTTTTCGGCATTGGGGCTAGTATTGTTCTTTCTCGCCAGATTTTTCTGATACTCCGTGGTTTTCTTTGTCGTACGGTATTGCCCGCAGTGTTAGTCACCGCGGGTTTCTTTTTGCCAATCCTAAATTTCGGTGATATTCTATAGCTGATGCGTCCCGTTAGAAGCCTTGTCTTACCGGCCCGCTTCACCGGAGCTTCAGCGAGGCGAGTAGGCAGGCGCGATCGTTTTATAAATACACAACATCGTATAATAATGAACAGTCGTTACAATAGAACTAATAATATTTACAGGTCGCTGGTTGCGATCTGCTTCTAACGGGATGCGCCAGTCAGGGCTTTTCACTAAAATCTCAAGAACGGCTCCCAAGGACGAAATCTCCATAAACGCCCAGCTTCTTGCGCGGGCCGGTTTTGTTTACAAGAATTCCGCCGGAGTTTATTCGTATCTTCCGCTCGGCTGGAGAGTGATACAGAAAATCGCGCAAATCATCCGGGAGGAGATGAACATAATAGGCGGGCAGGAATTGTTTATGCCGGCTCTGGTTGAAAAGAAATATTTGGATATCACAGGGAGATGGGATGTGGAAATCGGTTTCGATGTTTTGGGGAAAAAAGACGAGAAACCGTCTTTCGGGCTTGGCTGGAGCCACGAGGAAATCCTGGCCGCCATAGCCGCCAAATACATCAATTCCTACAAGGATTTGCCGTTTTACGCCTATCAGATACAGACAAAGTTCAGGAACGAGCCAAGAGCGAAATCGGGACTTCTCCGGGGGAGGGAGTTCATGATGAAAGACCTCTATAGCTTTCACACCTCAGAGGAAGACCTTTTTGATTACTATGGGAAAGTGGCCGATGCCTACCATAAAATATTCAAGCGCTGCGGGTTAAAGGCGGTTTATACGGTCGCCGCCGGAGGCGCTTTCACGAAGCACAACACTCACGAGTTCCAGGTCCTTTCGGATGTGGGAGAAGATATTGTTTTGATATGCGAGAAGTGCGATTATGCCGAGAACAAGGAGATCTCGAAATTAAAAGAGGGAGGGAAATGCCCAACCCGCCTGCCGGACGGGCAGAAGTGCGGCGGCAAAATATCGGAAAAGAATTCGATCGAAGTGGGCAATATATTTCCGCTCGGAACCAAATACTCCGAGGCTTTTAATCTTCAGTTTGCCGACGAGAAGGGAGGGAAGAAGCACGTAGTAATGGGTTCTTATGGTATCGGTCTCGGTCGCCTTATGGCTACGGCGGTTGAGGTTTATCACGACAAGGATGGCATCATCTGGCCCGAGGCCATCGCGCCTTTCGGAGTTCATCTTTTGGAGCTTAATGGAGCAGACGCCAAAGAAGCCTACGTTCATTTACAAAAATATGGAATTGAAGTACTCTATGACGACAGAGATACTTCCGCTGGAGAGAAGTTGGTAGGGGCCGATCTGATGGGTATTCCTTGGAGAGTGGTCGCAAGCCCCAAGCTTAAGGGTAAGTATGAGTTGAAGAGGAGGAGCGAAAACCAGGCGAAAACAGTTTCCCTTAGTGAGGTCGCCAGGTCCGTAAATAAGCGGACAAAAGCGTAGCAACACGAATCAATGTTAGACTCAATTTTTAAGGATGTAGGGATAGACCTCGGTACGGCAAACTCCGTTGTTTACATTAGGAAGAGCGGGATTGTAGTAAACGAGCCTACGATTGCCGCAGTGAACAACAAGACGAACAAGATCATCGCGCTGGGAGAGGATGCCAAAAAAATGATGGGAAGAACTCCTTCCCATATAAACGTCGTAAGACCGCTCGTAGGCGGCGTCATCTCCGATTTCGAGATGACCCAGGAGTATCTCCGCGAGATCCTCAAGCGGTCGCGTTCAAGCCCGATTTCGAGCTATAGGAGAGGAATTCTCTCCATACCTAGT
>JBBUAV010000058.1:2648-5455 GCA_038058585.1 Patescibacteria group bacterium
TACCTAGTAATCTTACCGAGGTGGAGCGCAAATCCGTCGAGGATGCGGCTCTGAACTCCGGCTGTTCCAAGGTTTATCTTACGGAATCAACCATCGCCGCGGCTTTGGGGGCCGGGCTTCCTATAAACGACCCGGCGGCGAGTCTTATAGTTGACATAGGCGGAGGGACAACCGACATAGCTGTTATTTCTTTGGGCGGGGTGGTCATATCGAAAACCCTCAGGGTTGCCGGAGATAAATTCAACGATGATGTCATGAAATTCGTGAGGGATGAGTTCCGTTTGGCCATAGGAGAACCTACGGCCGAGTTCGCGAAGATAACGGTGGGTTCCGCGGTACCGCTCGACGAAAGACTGGAAGTACCCATAAGAGGCAGAGATCTCGCGACCGGCCTGCCGCGCGAGGTGATTATCAAGAATAACCATGTGCGTACTGCGCTCTCCAAGTCTCTCCGTTCCATAGTGGATGCCGTGAGGGAAACAATCGAAGAGACGCCTCCTGAGCTTGTGGGAGACATACTTGAACGGGGCGTGTATCTTTGCGGAGGCGGAGCGCTTCTCCGGGGCATAGACACGCTCCTTTCCAAAGAAATTAATGTTTCGGTGAAAATAGTTGGCGAGCCTCTCACTTGCGTAGCGAGGGGCCTGGGAGAAATGGTGGATAATTTCGACCACTATTTTGCTTTTTTAAGCGCTCCGCCAAAGCCTTTCGCAATAAACATTTAGAGGACGGTGAGGCGAAATCTATTATTACTTATCCTGCTCTTAATCCTTGCTGCCGCAGTGCTTCTCAGGCCGCAGTACGGATGGTATCTGAAGAAAGTTATTTTTTCGGGCGATGGCGGAAGCGGCGGCGAGGATCTTATACTGGAGAACCAGAAACTAAAGGCGGAAATCGCCAAGCTTGAGAACCTTGGCATTCGGTTACCCGCAACCTCCGCTTCTTACATAAGCGCTTTCGTGTATTCGCAATACCCCTTTAATTTCAGGAATGAATTCCTGATCGATGCCGGAAGTTCCCTCGGGGTGGAAGCGGGAGACATCGTGGTTGTAAACGACGTATTCGTAGGCAGGGTGCGGGATGTATTTAATAAAAATTCTTTGGTACGCACGATATTCGACGTGAGCTTCCAGTCACCTGTCCGCATCGGCAAATATGGCGTTCAGGGACTCCTTCAGGGTGGATCGCTCCCGGAGGTCATTCTTATCCCCATTGATTCCAAAGCCGAGGCCCACGACATCGTTTATACGTCTTCTCCCGAATTTCCATACGGCCTGGCAGTGGGAGAAATAGGAGAGCTCCGAACCTCTCCGGATAAATTATTTAAGGAAGCCGACCTTAAGGTTTCCTACGATATAGGGTTACTGACCGCGGTTTCCATAGTCAAGAATGGCAAATAGACTGGCTGCGTCTTTCATATTGATTTCCCTAGCATTATTCCTTCAGCTTGGAGTGGGGAATATAACCGGTTTGTGGTTCGGTTTTTCGTTGGCCGCGCTAGTCGCATTTTCTTTTTACCTGCCCATTCTTGAATTGATTTTTTTTGTTCTTTTCTCGGTGTTGATCTTGAATTGGAAACCGTCTTTGAGCGCGGAGATGATGTTTTTCACGGCTATGCCTCTTCTTTCCTTTTGGCTCAGAAAATTACTGCCCTTCCGGCCCTGGCTCACGAATATATTTTTTATTTTTTTGGCAGTTGTTGTGACATACCTTGCTTTCGGATTCGGGATCATAATCGGGAGGCCAGTAGTTTTTCTACTCGATATTTTGGCAAGCATTCTCTACGGCTTTTTCGCTTTCAAGGTTTTATCGGCCCAGTAGCCGGAAAATCGGGGAAGATGGCAAGGATCTCATATTCACCCCGGTTCGGAAAGGTGATAATATGGCATCATTAAATCGATACTCGCCAATGTTTTTCAAATTCAAGAAAAAAGAAGATATAGCCTTTGAGGAATCCGTGAGCGATGACTGGTCGAGGGACCTGGATACGATTGAGGTGCCTATAGGGAACAAGCCGTTTTTTTATCTCGGAGCCTTAATTCTCGTTGCCGGCCTTGTGGTTGTTTTCCGCATAGCATATTTAAACCTCTATCGCGGTGATGTCTACAGAGCTAAGGCCGATTTCAATTCTTCCCAATACCAGAGAATACCTGCTCCGAGGGGTTTCATACTGGACAGATCCGGCGAGGTGCTTGCGGAAAACTCAGGGATCTTCTCGGCCGTGCTCGACGCCAGGGAATTCTTGAATCACGGCGAACTCCGCGAAAGAACGGTTGCTGAGATAGAAAAAACCTTGGGTGTATCCGGCGAGGAAGTGTCGAACAGTATTAAAGAAGCGGAGAAAAACGATTTTTCCGTGCCCATTGTCCTTAAGGAGGGATTGAGCCAAAGCCAGCTTATAGAAATCCAAAGTCTCGGCCTTCCATCCCTTGTGGTTCAAAAGGGTTTTGAGAGGCATTATGCGGACGGGCCTGTTTTTTCCTCTGTCTTAGGATATACCGGACGGGTAAACGCCAACGACATTATCAAAGATCCGAATATCGGAGGAGAGGAATTTATAGGTAAAGCCGGAGTTGAGGCATTCTATGATTCTTTGCTCCGTGGTGAGCCGGGGATCATCACCAAGACAAGAGATGCAAAAGGATCGGTGATAGGCGATGGAGAGAAGAGTGAACCGCGCATAGGGCAATCCCTTCGGCTTACCATCGACTCCGGTCTTCAGGGATATTTTTACCGCCGCCTCAAAGACGGACTCATGTCGCTCGGCAGGAGGTCCGGGATCGGACTTGCGATGGACCCGCAGAGCG
>JBBUAV010000059.1:0-1496 GCA_038058585.1 Patescibacteria group bacterium
GCCGCGGGTTTCTGACGCGCGGCGAGCTCAGGCGCCAACCCTCTGCGGAGAATCGAATGGAAAATCTTACAGAGATAATACTTTTCCGGCGGAAGATCCGGAGCTGAAAATCGCTTCGAAAAAAGCTGCCTTACCGGGATAAACACCTTGGCCTCCGAGATTTGGGACATTATGTTTTCGAAACCGCCCACGAATTCCGCGGGTCTTACGACCTTGCTATTGGTCACCACAAGCAAGGCGCCTCCATTGAGGTGTTTCTTCCCGCTTTCGGAGTTCTCGTCCGGTACAATCTCATCCGGAACATCGATGAAAACGAGCCCTGACTTTTCAGCGAGTAGATCTTCTCTTGTTGTCCGGCCCCTGGCCCTTATTTCGGTCACTTTGACCTCTTGGGCCTTTTTCAGAGCCGTCCTCATTTCGTATACCCGCTTTGCAGCCTGACCGCCATTAAACTGGATTCTTCTTCCCTCGAATTTGAGAGTTGGCGATTCGCTTTTTTTATCGGTTTCGACGGCCAATTTGATTTTGAGAAGGCCGGGTAGATCGCTTTCGCCGTCAACGACTCTCCTGATGTCGCTCATCTTGGGCTCGGGTGGTAAAGTTGCGATAATCGCGTCCGCATAAGCATGCGCGGCCCTGTTGCGCAGAAGGTCGTCCTTGTATCCAAGGTGACGCAGAATCTCCGCCACGATTTCCTGCTCCTCCTTGGAGCGGATCTGTCTTACTTCCGGAGAAGACACCCGAATGGCGCGAACCCTGGCCACCATCTCTGTCATGTACTCGGAGATGTTCGCGATATACGTCTGCTTTTTCTCAATAACTTTTTCCGGTGTTTTTTCGATGGTCCTTATCGCGGGGGCGACCTCTTCTTCAATAATGGCCTGCACTTCCGGCGAGGACAGCTGCTCTTGCATTGTCCTCATGTTATTCTTCTTTACCTTCTTCATTCCACACCTCCAAATTTTTTAAAAGTTTCGGCACAGCATTCTCGTTGACACGCCGCGCCGTGAATAACACCTGCACCTCGTCATCATAAGCTCCGAGCTCGAGATAGACGAAGCCACCATTGACATCCTGAATCTTTATATAAGTCGGCACAAACTCGCTGCCTTCCCCCGGATACGCCAGCGCCAAATAGCGCTGATTTTTCGAGTTCCAGGAATCAAACCCGAAGGTGGCGATTTCGCCATGGCGAGCAACAATCATCCATCTGCGTGGATGCCCGTCATCTCCAATTTTCCGCGCGAAAACCAATCGGCGGAAAACTGACCCTTTTTGCGACACGGGGACGAACAAAATTTGCGCCATCTCACCATCAAGGCAAGAACCTGTAACTCTTGCCGGTTCATAAATCCGTACAACGGTTTCGCTCGGCGGATCGTGAATCAGCCCGTTTCTTCCATAAAGCGGGTCTAAATCCTTTGGCTCCGCCCCCTTTGGGAATGTCGTCTCGAACCCAACTTTGAGGTCGGGCCCGAATATCGGGTGGAACTTTT
>JBBUAV010000060.1:0-1083 GCA_038058585.1 Patescibacteria group bacterium
TGCCAAGCGCTCCAGGCCGAAACCGAAAGCCCAACCGTTCCAAACCTTGGAATCCACGCCTAAGTTATCCAAAACAGCGGCGCGGACGACGCCAGAACCGAGAACCTCAACCCAACGTTCGTTCAAATTCACTTCCATCTCCAAACTGGGATCGGTGTACGGGAAAGTGTCGGGATTGAAGCGGTATTTAATATTCTCGCCGTAAATGGCTTTCGCGATCTTTACGAGCACATCCTTCAGGTCCTCCGGTCCTATTATTCTTTCCTCCTTGCGGCAAATATAGAGGCCGTCCATCTGGTGGAAAACATTCATATGATTCCGGTCTATTTCGTCTTTCCTGTACACTTTGCCGTACGAGAGAACTCCGATTGCCTTTCCCTCGGATATCTTTTTCCTTATTTCCGGCAAACCCAAATAGTAATACCACATAATCGTGGTATGCGTCCGCATAATAAAATCGGGATTCAAAAAATAGGTATCGGAGCCGCTCCGCGCGGGATGGTCCGGCGGAAAATTAAAGAGGTCGAAGCTTTCTTTGGCCGGAACTATTTCCGGCACACGGACGTCGTCAAAGGACCCGAAATCGGGCAGACCGATAATGCGCCTTACTATTTCGCGTATAGGGTTCCCCTCGGTCCGCGAAAGGTCCGGCATATTCAAGAACCGCTTAAGACGCAGGCTTTGCGGATCTCCCTTGCGCTCAAGCTCGTCCCGGAGCTTATTCTTGTCCGGTGGATCAATGAATATCTCTTTTTTGTCGGTCATATTGCCAATATAAGTAAATTATACATTTTAAACCGGTGTGCCTGCGGCTGGATTCGAACCAGCGACTTTCGCTTTATGAGGGCGACGCTCTAACCCCTGAGCTACGCAGGCAACGGTTTTAATATACAGCAAAACAAGAAATGTGATAAGTCGTAATTTATGCCTCTTCTCTCAGATTGTCTTTACAAAAGATAAAGGTGGTAACTGCCCGAGTTAACCACCTTAGAGTTTCAACGGTATTTCAAACCGTATTTTTACAGTTCTCCCACCTCGAAAAACAGCGAAGTGGATATGAGACTCGTAAGTCCACCCAGTTGA
>JBBUAV010000061.1:0-1364 GCA_038058585.1 Patescibacteria group bacterium
CCGAAGACCTGCCTGGCGCTTCTTTTGCGGGGCAACAGGAAACCTATCTTAACGTGAGGGGTCCCGAGAGCGTACTTGTTGCCGTCAAAAAATGCATAGCCTCACTCTTTACCAACCGCGCAATTTCCTACCGCGTCGATAAGGGGTTCTCCCACTTTGACACCGCACTCTCCGTGGGCATACAAAAGATGGTCCGCTCCGACCTTGCTTCTTCGGGTGTCGCTTTCACCATAGATACGGAAACCGGTTTCGATAATGTTGTGATTATAAACGGATCGTACGGACTGGGAGAAACGATAGTGCAGGGAAAAGTAACGCCCGACGAATTCATTGTTTTCAAGCCCATGCTCGGAAAAAATCTGAGGCCCATCATCGGCAAAGACATCGGCAAGAAAGTAATCAAACTGATTTATGCTAAGAACGGAACGAAGAGCGTGGGAGTAAAAAAGGAGGACAGAGAAAAATTGTGCTTAAGCGAGCATGAAGTTCTTCTTCTTGCCGGATGGTGCGCGAAGATCGAAAAATATTTCTCCGAGAAACACCGCCGCTATCAGCCGATGGACATCGAATGGGCGAAGGACGGCAAAAGCGGCAAGATGTTCATCGTCCAGGCAAGACCGGAAACGATACACTCAACGGCCGACAAGAGAATATACAGGGAGTACAGGCTCAAGGGAAGCGGCCGGCGCATTATCGAAGGGATAGCCGTCGGCACGAAAATAGCAAGCGGTGAGGTAAGGGTAATAAGAAGCGCGACGCGAATATCCGAATTCAGGAAGGGCGAAGTTCTGGTGACCGAGATAACCGACCCCGACTGGGAACCGATAATGAAAATCGCTTCGGCGATAATAACCGACAAGGGGGGGCGGACGAGCCATGCCGCCATAGTCTCGAGGGAACTCGGGATACCCTGCGTCGTCGGTACGAAAAACGCCACCGTTTCACTCAAAAACAAGAAATTGGTGACCGTAGACTGTTCCTCTGGAGACGTCGGCAAAATATACGAAGGGAAGGTGCCTTACGAAATACTCGAACATCGGTTGGACAAAATTCCCAAAACCAGGACAAAGATAATGGTGAATATCGGTTCTCCCGACGATGCCTTCAAAAACCACTATCTGCCGGTGGAAGGAGTGGGCCTCGGAAGACTGGAGTTCATAATAGCCTCTCACATAAAAATACACCCCAATGCCCTTTTGGATTATCGGAAAATCAAGAAAACATCCGGCAAAAGTGCCGCCCTAAGGAAGATAATAAAAGAAATAGAATCCCTCACTGTCGGGTATAAAAACAAGGCCCAATATTATATAGACGAGCTGGCCGAAGGAATAGCGAAGATCGGAGCCGCTTTCTGGCCGAACGAA
>JBBUAV010000062.1:0-6316 GCA_038058585.1 Patescibacteria group bacterium
ATCTTCGAGGCTGTTATGTCGCCCGAAACAATTTTGCAGAATATGCAACTACCGGAATCGTTCATGGAAGATTATTGTTTGTTTTCCTTAAACTTTTTCTTTATCTCTCCGACAATTTTATCCAATGATACGGTTTCCTGTAAACCCGTGCGCAGGTCGCGCATTATTATATTACTTTCGTAAATTTCCTTTTGGCCCATAATCAGGGCTATTGCGGCTCCGGATTTATCGGCGGATTTGAGTTGCGCTTTCAGTGATTCTTTTGATAAGGATTCGGCAATCGGGATACCGGCTCCATACAAATCCCTGATTAATTTCAAGGCTTTCTTTTTAGCCGAATCACCGGCGTGAGCAAGGAACACCCTCTTTACGGTCTTTGGAGAGACTTCGACATTGTTCAGTTTCATCGCAGCGATCAGACGCTCCACGCTACAGGCACCGCCGACTGCGGGCGTAAGGTGCCCGCCCAGGGATTCCATAAGGTAATCGTAACGGCCGCCTGCGGGCAGCGCCCCTATGCCGCTCACGTCATTATCGGCAAATATCTCAAAGACCGTTCTGCTGTAATAATCCAAGCCCCTCACGAGGTGGCTGTCGAGAGTATACGGGATCTGGAGCTCATCCAAACACTCAAGCACTCCTTTGAAGTGGGTGCCGCATGTCAGGCATAGTTTGTTCAATATGTTCGGCGCCTTGGTTTTTATTTTTTCGCATTCCGGATTCTTGCAGTCCAAAAGGCGTAGCGGATTCGATTTCAATCTTTTAACGCAGTTCAGGCAAAGATCTTTTTCGTGGTTTTTGTAAAAACTCTGCAGCTGTTTTTTGTAAAGAGGGCGGCAAACGCGGCAACCTATCGAATTTATCTTCAGTGAAGTATTTTTGATTCTCAACTCACCCAGAAGATTCGTGAACATCAGTATTACCTGGGCGTCATATATAAAGTCGTTGGTGCCACCCAGAATCTCAAACCCCAGCTGGGTAAATTGCCTCAGTCTTCCTAGTTGCGGTTTTTCGTGCCTGAAGGTCGGGCCGAAGTGGTAAAGCCTCTGGGGCTGACCAAGCCTCGAAAGACCGTGCTCCAAATATGCCCTTGCTATAGACGGGGTGAATTCCGGCCGCAGAGCAAGAACGTCGCCTCCCCTGGTCTTTAGCGTGTACATTTCTTTCGTAACCACATCCGTATCCTCCCCGGTGGTTTTAATAAAAAGGCTGGCATACTCGATAACCGGAGTGTCGATTTTTTGAAAACCGTAAAACCTGGCCACGTCGCCCGTTGCCCCCGTTATTTTCTCCCAGTAGGGCTGTTCCGACGGCAAAACGTCGTGCATACCCCTTGGGGCCTGCAGTTTGGGTGTTTCTTTCTTGGGCTTATCGCCTTTCGGAGCAGGTTTCATAAATTGTTGCTAAAGATAACTGGGTGCGGCAAAAGCCTTAATATCTCCCAGCGGCCAAAGCCTTAAACGCACAAGACCAACTATATTTTTCGCCTCTAGCGGACCCCAGCTCCTGGAATCAAAACTATAGGAGCGATTGTCGCCCAAAAGGAGATATTCCTCGGCGCCCAAAACAAACTTCTTATCGCCGCTCGTAGAAACGGATTCCGATAAATATCTTTCGTCGAGCGGTAAACCCTTCGGGCTTGCGGAGTTGAACACGGTTATCTTCCCGCCTTCGATGTCAATGGTTTCTCCCGGCAAACCTATGATGCGCTTTATGAAATAAGTGGATTCGTCCTTCGGGTATTTAAAAACAACGACCTCTCCCCTGTCGGGCGACCTGAAGTGGTACGTAAGCTCGTCTATTAAAAGATAATCTCCGTTTGAGAAATTAGGCACCATGCTGGAGCCGCTGACCAAAAAGGGCTGGATAAGAAAACTCCTGATCAAAAAAACAGCCCCCACCGCTATGAGGATCACCTCAAAAACCTCGAGTATGGATACAAAAAATTGCCGCATGACGAATTAATAGCTATTATAAGCTATAAAAGAACGGAAATCAAGTTTCATCTGGCTCAAAACCATTGATTAAACATGAAAAAAACCAACGCAGAATATCCCATACTTCTAAAAGACGGGGCAATGAAATTGATAATCGGCATAGGAAACGGCGGCGCGGCCTATGAAAATACATACCACAATGCCGGCATAGTCGCGCTGAGGAAAATAGCCGAGGAAGCGGCAGGGGGCGAAAAATTCAAGAAGCACAGCGATCTGTTTAGATATTTGAAGAAAAATGGGTTCGTGTTCGTCGAATCAATGGTTTTCATGAACGAGTCCGGATTGGTCGTGGCCGAATCCAAAAAAAAATTCGGGGTAAAAGACGAGGACATGCTTGTCATCCACGACGACAGCGATATTGGTCTTGGTAAGTTCAAACTGTCGTTTGACAGGAGTTCGGCCGGCCACAAGGGAGTAGAATCCATAATACGCCGCATAAGGACAAAAAAATTCTGGCGCTTACGCCTCGGAATAAGGTCTCACGGGTCAAAGGCAAAAGCCGAAACATTCGTCCTCAATAAAATAAAGGGTGCCGACCATAAAAAGATCGACTTCGTGGCAGGAGAGATAACAAAGATTATTTTCCCCAAAGAACCGGCTATTGATTCAGGCGGAAGGTAACGGAAAACGAAACTCCGCCCTCGGAAGATTCAATACTCGAAAGAGGTAGGTCGACATCCTTGAACGTCGGGTCCGTATCCAAAGCTTTTTTAAAATCGGCTATTTGGTTTTCGGACCTTGTAACTCCCAATAGAGTAAGTGGAGCGTTTGCGGACTGAAAATTAAGGTTTACCGGAGTAACTCCATTGGCGGCCATTATACTCACCATCCTTTCTAAAAGCCTTCCTCTCGAAAAATAATTTTCCTGAGCCGCACCGATAAGCGAAACATAGCGATTGAATTCTTCCGCATCATTGCTCAAAAGTTCGCTTTCCGTAATCTGTTGCTGCTTCAAGTCAACCAAGAGCTGGGATTCCAGCGATTTGCGGGTTCTCACCACAAAAAAATCGGCCAAGAAAAAAGAGACGAGAAGCAGTCCCATCGCAACCGGAATAAGCACTCTCCAAAACGAGGCAAAATTGGAAAATCTTTCCCGGTGAAATCCCTCCTCGGCGCCTACGCCAAAAAGGCTCATTTCTTTGTCTTTTCTCCGCGGAACAAGGCCCCTCAGACCACAACCCAGAGAGATGAACCACTCCGTATCGACGGACTGGTTCATATTAAGCTTGAGGTTTCTTACTCCAAGAGGAAAATTATTCTTTATTATCCTTTCGGTTTCCTCGGTAAACGCGGTGGCCAAGACGACAACCTCCGATATCGGCTCCGGCCAATGTTGGCCGTAGAAATTCAGGACTTGATTCAGGCTGCGTATTAGCGCCGCCTCGAAAGAAGGCGCGGATATCTTTCCCTTCTCGTCGGAGATCTCTTTCCATAATTTGAAGTATTCGAAATAAAACTGACCCTGCCGGATTATTAGAAAATCCATGCCGGAATTGTCGAGGCTTAAGAGAATAAAGGGATGAGCGGTATCGAGGTCGGCGCCTTTTTCCCTGAGAAGCCTCGCCAAAGAAAGGGACCGCGGCTCCATAGCCACCACCACAAACCCCTCTTCGGTGAGCGCGTTGCTTAAGTCGTCAACGGTGACCTTTTCCACAAAAGCGCTTAAGACTTCCAACCTGAGCGATTTTTGGTCTTCTCCTACGGTCTGCCATCCGGAATAAGTCTGGGAACTTTCCATAGGAGAAACCATCTGGACGTTAAGCTGCATGGCTTTGTCCAGATTTTCGCCCTCGACAATAGGCAGACTGAAAACCTGGCTGTAGATATTTATGGAACTCAAGGAGACGACCGTATTGACTTTATTCTTAAAATCTCCTTGGCTCAAAATATCGCCTCTTAATGCGGAAAGTGCCGAAAGAAACCTTTGGCGATTGTTTATTTTCCCGGCTTCTATTATTCCCGGTTCCAGTCTTACGCCGTTAACCCTCCAAGCCTTACCGTCAAAATAAGAAAAACGTAAGGCGAGATCGGAAACCTCCATGCCTCCTACGAGAGAATTGACCCGTAAAGCAGCCAATAGTTTTTCGAGGTAATAACTAAATCTCATATGCTACACAAAAATTATAACTCTCATCGGCGACGGACAGAAATCACTGAGTTTGCTCCCAGGAACTAACGGCTATCAGGCCGTCGCTGCCGCGGTAAATCACCGCTTTTATTTTGTACTGGCGCCTCATAACCGTTGCCGCAGAAACGACAGTAACAAAGCTACTGGCCGGAGGGTTTGTGATGGAAACGTTCGCGGTGGAACTTCCAACCGCCAGATCGTATCCAGCGCTCGCAAGGTCTTTATTGCGGTCAAGCCTCAGTAGCGCATCGTATACGCCCGATACGGCCACGCCCTCGGCCGCTTTCAGGGCCTGATAACCATAGGCCGAATTCACAAAAGAGGTGGAGATTACTATAATCGTGGTGCCAACAAGAACGACTATTCCTCCTATAAGAAGAACGAGCGATAAGAGCGTCTGTCCGTTTTTGTTCAAAAAAAATTGGCGAATTTTCATGGAAGAACGGTGTTTATTAGGGACTCCAGTTTACAATCACGTCGTCAATTCTCGGTGTCTGCGTCTGGCTTTCGTTTGAGACCAGGAAAGCGCGGTATCTGAAGTAACGCATATTATTGTGCGCCGAATAGTTAAGCCGGATCGAAGCAGGACCGGTCGGACTGTAATAATAGGTGGCGGATGTTCCGTCGCTTCCCAGGAAATTCCAGGGACCGGCCGGAGAATTGCTCACCGCAATCTGGAATTTCACCGACGTTCCTACCGGCTGGCTTCCCTGCCAAATAATGGAATTGAACTGGGCGCCTGCGGTAGCACCGGTATCGTAAACAGTGGAGTCAAGAACAGACGTGGTAGAGGTGGCTCGCCAGTCGGTATTGACCTTGTAATTGGAACCGCCGCATAGTGGCGGAATCGGGTCGGCGCAATTAAAACTTATCCAACCGATAATATCGTTCCAGGCAAAATTATGGAAATTCCCGGAGGAATCTATGTATACGCGATACGAATAAATACCGCCATGATTTCCATTCCAGAAACTTATCCAGCCATACTGGTCATTCCACCCCCATCCGGATAAGTTACCGGCAGTGTCGTTCACGACTTGATAGGTGCTCTGTACGCAAATATCCCCAACTCTCGTTGTGTGGCAATCTAGGGAAACATCGCCAACCGAAGAACTGGCGTATCCCGTGAGCGCCTGAGAACTCACGTTTATTGTTTGCGTGTTGTAAAAATCTATCCATCCGATTAAATCGTTCCAGGCCCAATGGTCGGTAGTCGTGGCACTTATGTTGGTTGCGGCATCGGCCCGATAAGAAAAAAGTATGAACGTTGCCGCAGCAAAAAACATAACCAGGAATACGCTTCTATTCATACGACCGCGTTTGATTAATTTATAGATAAGCATCAATTAAATTTTATGATTATTGAACCCGTAGAGGTCGTGTAGTCAACGGCCGTCGAGGTGGCAAACCGGCTGTTTACCGTACTTGTTGGGCCCTCCTGGTTCGGGCCGCCGGACCAATCTGTATTTACAAGGGCATTATTCCTGAATCTGGTTACGTAAAACTGCAAAGAGTTCGTGGCGCCCTGCGGCCAGCTGTATATTACCGTAATTTTTTTGGTTGACGGGTCGTAAGAACCTCCGCTTGCGATTATCGAGTCGTTGGAATCCCTCCGTGCGTCATCCAGATAAAAATATCGCCTGAATTGCAAGCCGGAGACCATAACCAGTTCATCCCCGAGAACCGCGGAAAATGGGGAGGAGGACGTCGATATTCGGTAATGGTAGACGGAGCTGGTGGAAAGGCCGAGAACATTGTGCCAATCCCTTTCCGCCCAGACGCGGATGTTATCCATTAATTCCTTGGCCAGAGCTGAACCTGTCTGAACCCGGCCAGCCTGAGTATTTATTTTAAGAGACGGAACGATGACCGTAGCCGCAGCGATAACTAAAAAAACTCCGACAGTTATAGCAATTAAAACCTCTATGAGGGATTGGCCGGCTTTCGATCTTAAAAAACTAAATCTTCTCATGCTGGACTATAAATTTATGAGACCGGTCGAGCTGATGATCACGGACGAGGTCGCAACGACTTTTCCAAAACCGCTCTGGGATTTCGGATAATAAGTATAAATGTCCCCACCCACAATGTCGGTCTTCAGGCCGGACGAAGGAAAACTCACTGTCGGAGAACCACCACAGATATTATTGCCGGTCCAAACACCTATTTTCCCCCCACCATTATCATAGTC
>JBBUAV010000063.1:0-3493 GCA_038058585.1 Patescibacteria group bacterium
AATGTTCCGGATGCCCACTTTTACTACGGGGTCGTCTCTTTCGCGGCAGGGGATAACGAAACCGGTTACAGGGAAATAAAAAGAGCTGTCGATATGGGCCGGCCGTGGAAGAATTTCTATGAGCCGCGGACGGTTGCCGGCTATTTTGCAGACTCCGGGCATCTTGCGGAGGCCATAGGCCTTTACGAAGAATCGCTCAGAATGGAACCGGATGACGTTGAAACCAAGATAAAACTCGGCATTGCCTATTTCTTCGATAACCAGAGAGACCTGGCTAAGAAATTCCTCACCGAAGCCTCTTCGGAGTTTGATTTCAAAAAAAGTCTGGCCTACGAGAGCATCCGTCCCATTCTTGAGGAGCTTGCCATACCCGAAAATTTCGGGAATTAACCCGCTCTGTCGCGCGATTTGATATATGCCGCAGTGTGATATAATTTATCTGAACCTAAAAAGGTCGAGCATTTCAAAGAACTTCTAGGCTTCGGAGGCTAAGGCCCCGAAGTACATCATAAGATACAAAACATGACAAAAGCAGGATTGATTGAGGCGGTTATGAAGGCTGCCGGAATAGAAACTAAGGCTCAGTCGGAGAGAAGCGTGGAAGCCGTTTTTGACACGGTTGTTAAGACTTTGAGCCGAGGCGAGGAGGTTGCCATAAGCGGATTCGGAACGTTTCGAGTGGTAAAGCGCGCCGCCCGCCAGGGGAGGAACCCAAAAACAGGAGAGACTATTCAGATAGCGGCTTCGACTAAGCCGAAATTCCGCGCCGGTAAACTCTTAAAAGAAGCGGTCAAGTAGCCATTGGTTTTATATATATGCTGGAGGCAGAGACCTGCCGGCAGGCAGACTTGCCTGATCAACGGGCAGGTCTCTGCCTAAATTAAAAAACCAGCTTGTGGGGAGCTGGTTTTTTAATTCGGATGCCTAATGGGCGATGGACTCACTTACCGTCTTCATAAGTTCAAATAATTTATTATAGGTGTCGGAGAGCGTCCGCAGGGACAGCTTAATGAGTTCGGATGATTCATCCGCCGGCGCAAACGAAAGAATACTCTCTTCCGCTCTCTGATTGTAGCGCGCGGCGCCGTCGAATTCGCCCTGAATTCCGGTCCATAGATTCTGTATTTTCGCGTAATCGTCTATTTTGGCCACCCTGAGCAATTCAACCGTTCTTTTTACCTGGTCTATCCGGATGCTTGCCGTCTCGAAAACATTCTGGTTCTCGGACCAAATTATGAAATTGGAAGCCAGTTGCGCCGCCGGTTTATAATTGCCTTCTCTCCAAGCCAGTAAGTTTTTCGAAAAATCTTTACTTCCTTGAAGACCCAGGTTGTCTATCTGGGTCTTTTGAAGTCCGTAGTATCCTATCGCGTCTTCGATCACCCTTGAGAGCTGGACTTTTATTTTCTTGGCCGCATCGTCTGACGTGTTCACGTCGTCGAGTTTTGACTTCATGTCCGCGGCCTCTTTTGTTATGCAACCAAGCGTCTCCCTGAGCAGTTCTTTTCTCAGCTCGAGTTCCTGTTTCGTCGCCTGCGCGTAATCCAGCGCGGGATTTTCTCGGATCGATTTCAGCTCTCCGAATTTTTCCTGTTTTAAGCCGCATTCGGCCGGGTCCGAGGACGTGGCTCCAAGGGTCGGAATAGTTCCGATGCCGAGGGCGATAAAAATAAGAATTGCTGCCGCAACTTTTGTTGTTTTCATGGATGGATGCCTCGGTTATTCCGAAAGCAATTGAAGGGCTTCTTCTATGGAAATCGCGTCGGTTGAAGAAGTTTCAGATACGGAGGTTCTTTCTTCGAAAAGCTTGGCCACAGGCCCGGCCGCAGACTTCGTTGACTCGCTCACGGTATCCGAAAGATTCTCGCTTATATTGAGGTTGGTAAGCTGTATCTGGATGTCTATGGCGTCGGCTTCGGCCCTAAGGGAGGCTGGATCCAAAGACGAAGCGAGTTTTGACGGGGACACGAACTTCCATGCCGAAAACCCTCCCAGTATCATAAACACGAGAACTACCGCCAGGGCAAGCGAAGTGGCTGTTTCGAGGCTCCTTGCGGTTAACTGCCAAAACGTCAATTTTCCCATCTCCGCCCCCCGGTATTCGTTCAATATAAAATTGCGCGACTTGGTCGAGAATTCGCGGTCGGGTTCTATGGTTTTCAATTCTTTTAACAATTCTAGAAGTTCCATATTTTTCAGCTTAAAATTTTTTTCAGTTCTTTTATTGCTCTGTGCTGAAGGAGTTTCACGGCTCCCTCGCTTTTCTGTATCGCCTCCGCCGTTTCTTTTACCGGCATATCCTCGACAAACCTCATTATTATAACGTCTTGATATTCCGGTTTCAGCTTCCGTATCGCAAGTATCACTTTTTCCATCTCCATCTTCAGTGAAAGGTCGAGCGAGATCGTGGCGGGAGAGATGAAATATTCCGGGTCGAAATTCTCCAAACTTGATTCGCTTTTCTTGCTCCTGTAATAATCGGCGACCTGATTCCTTGCTATGCGGTATAGCCAGCTTGAAAACGGATATCCGAGATCTTTATAGCTTTTGATGTTCTGCCAGGCGCTCAAAAATACCTGATGGGTAATATCCTCGGCTTCCTCACGCCGGCTCACCTTCATAAGTACGAACCTGTATATCTTTGAATGATAATGGTCGTAAAGCGAGCCGAAAGCCGAGGATTTACCCTCGACGGCGCGTTTTATTATTTTTTCTTCGCCATCTAACATAGAAAACGTGTGGTGGGCTATTTGGTTACTTTACCAATAAAAATGGGGCTTATTACAACCCCTGGTTATTATAGCTTTTCGGATGTTTTTAGTCAAAATAAAAACACAACGCAGGAAATATTTCGCTGAATCTATTCGATATTGAGCGGGCCGCCCAGCTGAACTGGAGCGAGCCTCGCTCGAAATATCCAACTATTTTGAGCGGGCGAGGAGAATCGAACTCCCGGCTCCTCCTTGGCAAGGAGGTGTATTACCACTATACTACGCCCGCCTTCGTCCCGCTTTGGCGGGACTCCGGCGGGCAGGTCCGCTGGCTCTCGCACAAGCGAAACTTACATTGACCTAATTCTAAATTCTAAATTCAAAATTCTCAACCCCGTTAGAAGTAACCCGCCCGTAGGCCTCTCCGGGGCGCGCTTGCGCGCGGGCGAGATTTCTAACGGGGTCAACTTTCAATAGTTAGGCGGCGGTCCTGACGGTCCTATTATAGTAGGATTGCCCGAGGGGCCTCTGAATCCCGGAGGAACCGGAGCCACCCTGGTTGTGCTTGCCGCCGTGGAACCGGAGGAAGGATCGGCGGTAGTGGTCGTATGACTGCTTAACTCTCCTGTTTTAGTGCTCGATGCCTGCTCCAAGAAGTCATTTATCCGGAAGAGAGATTTTTCGTAGGACAGGATGGCATAAAAGGAGACAGAGATTATTATTAGCACGGCGAAAATTATTGCAAACTTCATTTTCTGTTTCTCTAGGGCCCGTTGTCCGCG
>JBBUAV010000064.1:0-6164 GCA_038058585.1 Patescibacteria group bacterium
AAGCTTTTGCGTTCGGCGGTGAGTAATCTCAGGAACAACAGGAAAGCGGTTGGAGACGGTTTTTATGTGGAGAACCTGATGGTGGACGGCGGGCCGATGGTCAAAAGATCTCTTCCGCGCGCAAGAGGAATGGCTACTCCGATACAGAGAAAGATGAGCCATATAACTATGGTGTTGGGGGAGAAGCCGGATCTTAAGCCGAAATTCAAAATAGTTGTTCCGAAGAAGATCAAACTTCCGCCCGAGGAGAGCAAGTCTCTGAAGAAAGAAAAGCAGCCGCAAAAGGAGAAAAAATCCGCGGCCGAGACCAAGAAACCGGGGTTCTTCCGCCGCATATTCAGTCGTAAATCAGGATTTGCCAAATAAAAAAAATATGGGACAGAAAATTAATCCATCGTCTTTCAGACTGGGAATCGTACGAACTTGGCCGGTACGCTGGTTTATAAAGGGTAATTACGCCAAATTCCTTGAAGAGGACGAGACCATAAGGAAAGTGATAATGTCAAAGATCGGCCAGGCTGGAGTTTCGGCCGTTGAAATTGAACGGACTGCGGGCAATACCAGGGTTTTTATCAAGGCGGCGCGTCCCGGTTTTGTCATCGGACGCGGCGGAAAAGGCATAGAGGAGTTGAGTAAGGCAGTTGAATTGGCTCTAAGGAAACTGCGCGGCGTTAAATCGGCGCCATTGAGCCTCAACGTTGAAGAACTTAAACGCTCGGAGGTATCGTCTGTTTATGTCGCGCAGCAAATAGCCTGGGATCTGGAGAAAAGATTGCCTTTTCGCCGGACGATGAAAAAATATCTCGAGGCCGTTATGCAGAGCAAGGAAACCAAAGGAGCGAAAATACTCCTTTCGGGCCGGCTTGATGGTAAAGAGATTGCGCGCCGGGAATGGCTTGCCGGCAGAGGCGGTTCTCTGCCTCTGCAGACCCTTCGGGCCGACATAGATTACGGCCGGGCAACGGCTTTCACGTCCTACGGCACGGTGGGCATAAAGGTTTGGATATACAAAGGAGACATCTTTGACAAGAAAGGCAAGAGCAACGCGTCCGACGATATTAATCAAAAATAAAAAACAATGTTATTGCCGAAGAAAGTAAAACACAGAAAATGGCAGAAAGGGCGCTCGCGCAGGCGTCTGGTTGAAACAAGGGGGATAGGTCTGAGCTATGGGCACTATGGACTGAAAGCCATGGAGCCGGCATGGCTTAATTCGAGGCAGATAGAGGCCGCGAGAAAGACCATAACCAATTTTCTCAAGCGCAGCGGAAAGCTTTGGATAAGGGTTTTCCCGGATAAACCGGTTACGATAAGGCCGCCGGAGACTACTATGGGAGGAGGAAAAGGCAGCGTCGACCATTATGTTTTCCCCGTGAAGCCGGGACGCATTATATTTGAAATCGACGGCATAGAGAAGGAAGCCGCGGTAGAAGCGTTGAGACTTGCCGGATTCAAACTTCCTTTCAAAAGCAAAATTATTACCAAATAACGAAAGATGAATCCCGTTAGAAAATTAACAATGATGTTGGATATAAATCAAAATCTTATGGAATCCGTCAAGCGTTTTGAGTCGGCAAACGTAAGTTTTAATTTTCTAACGGGATGAAAAAAAGGGAGATACAGGAAACAAAAACAAAGCCCGCAGCCGAACTCCAAAAACTTCTTAAGGATGGAAGAGAAAAGCTGAGATCAATGAAATTCGACCTGGTTGCCGGTAAAGTTAAAAACGTTAGAGAGATAAGGAGCCTCCATAAGGATATAGCCAGGATATCGACGTTTTTGCGAATTGCGGATACGGAAGAAAAAAGCAAATAAAAAACATGAACGAGAAAAATCAGATCAAAAAGAATAAAAGAATCTCCGGATTGATTATAAGCGACAAGATGAGAAAAACCAGGGTGGTTGAGATCCAAAGTTTCAAGAAACATCCGAAATATCAGAAATATTACAGGACCAGGAAGAGGTTCAAGGTTCATGACGAAAAAGAAGAGTATCACACGGGAGACAAAGTTGTAATAGAGGAAACCAGGCCGATTTCCCGCTGGAAAAGGTGGAAAATAATCGCGAAGCTATAATAATTACCTTGCCATGATACAAGAAAGAAGTATATTGACGGTTGCGGACAACTCGGGCGCCAAAATAGTGCGCTGTTTCAGGATACTTGGAGGAACAAGGAGGCGTTACGCGAGAATAGGCGACGTGATAGTGGCATCGGTGCAAACTGCCGAACCCAGAAAAACCGTTAAGAAAAAGGATATTGTCAGAGTTGTAGTGGTAAGGCAAAGGCAGCCGCTCCGTCGCAAGGACGGGTCTTATGTCCGTTTTGGAGACAACGCGGTAGTTCTTATAGACGCCAAACTTGAACCCATCGCCACAAGAATATTCGGGCCGCTTCCGAGGGAGCTCAAAGAAAAGGGGTTCGAGAAAATAATGACGATGGCGGAAGAGATAATTTAATAAATATTGAATATGAACATTAAAAAAGGAGACCAGGTAAAAATCATATCCGGAAAGGATCGCGGCAAAATCGGGAACATTATTAGGGTTTTGCCGAAAGAAGAAAGGGTTTCCGTTGAGGGGCTGAATCTTTACAAAAAGAGAGTTCGTCCCAAGCGACAGGGGCAGAAGGGGGAAACCGTCCTGGTTCCGAGGCCATTTCACGCGTCAAAAGTAATGATCGTTTGCCGCAGCTGCAAAAAAGACGCAAGAACCGGTTGGAGAACCGAAGGCGCAAGAAAGGTTCGTTACTGCAAAAAATGCAAGGCCGAAACATAAAACCATGACTCACGCCGATACAAAAAACAAGGAAACAAAAAAGATCGCGGATTCGCTGGAAAAAATAGTCATTAATGCCGGCATCGGTCGTCTTAGCGCGACGCCGAATTTTGAGGAAAAAACCCTGCCCCAGATAAGCCGCGATATGGCGATTTTATCTGGCCAGAAACCACAGACAAGGCGGGCCAGAAAATCAATAGCGGGTTTTAAGGTCAGGGAGGGACAGATAGTGGGGCTAAAGGTTACCTTAAGAAAAAGGAAAATGGTTGATTTTTTCGAGAGACTGATTAAAATAGTCTTGCCGCGCGTAAGAGACTTTCACGGCATTAAGCTTGACTCTGTTGATATGGGAGGAATTCTCAGTATTGGAATCAGGGAGCAATTCGTGTTTCCGGAAACAACACCGGAAGAGTCTCCCGTCTCTTTCTCGTTGGGCATAAACATGGTTCCAAGAACGAAAAACAGGCAAAAGGCCCTGGAGGTCCTTAGGGGTCTCGGGGTTCCCTTGGAAAAACAGAAATAAAAACATGCCTAAAGCATCGGTAATAGCGAGAAGCAAAAAGAAGCCCAAATTCAGCACCCGAATCGTGAGGCGCTGTTTTCGGTGCGGAAGAAAAAGAGGATACATGAGGAAATTCAATCTTTGTCGAATATGCTTCAGGGAAATGGCTACCCTGCAGCAGATACCTGGAGTAAAAAAAGCCTCGTGGTAATAAAATGTTTTACGATCTTTTGGCAAAAATAAATAATGCCGAGAAGGCCGGCAAAGAGACCGTGACGAGCCGTTTTTCTAAAGTTGATCTTGCCGTCGCCAAAATTTTGGTTCAAGAGGGATATCTTAAAGACGCGCGCGAAAGGAGTGTCGGCCATCACCGATTTATCGAAGTAAAGATAGCCGGGAACGAGAGGAAGCGGGTCATAAACGGTATTAAAATAATAAGCAGGCCGAGCCGCAGGATTTACCTGGGCCACGAAAAGATCAAATCGGTAAAACAGGGATATGGCGTAGGAGTTATTTCCACGTCCAAGGGCGTTATGAGCAACAAAGAAGCGAGAAAGCAGGGAGTCGGCGGAGAATACCTTTTCCAAATTTGGTAAGGTCTTTCTCTAAAACCTTACCCCGCCCCACTTTCTATGGTAACGTCAGACGATAAAACAAAAAAATGATTACAAGAATAAATAACCCAAGGTCGAACCAACGTTCATTTAAAAAGTGGGACGGGGTGCTCAATTTTGTGACTAACTTTCCTGCGCCACGGTTGAGCTTGGAAATTTAGACAAAATTGGCACATGTCACGTTTAGCAAAAAAACCAATCATATTGCCCGCGGGAGTTGCAGTTAAACAAGAAGACGGCAAATTAATCGTGAGCGGCAAACACGGCGAACTATCGTTGAAATTGTATCCTGGCGTGGAAGTTAGTATCGAAGAAGGCAAGGTTTGGATAAAAAAGGGGAGCGAAGAAGCGTCGGGCGCGGTTTTAGGCACGGCGTGGTCTATTCTGAAGAATTCAATCCAGGGAGTTTCCGCGGGTTTTTCAAAAAACCTGGAAATAGAGGGCATAGGTTATAGGGCGGTGATTGAAGGTAAAAATCTTGTTTTGTATATAGGGTATGTAAATCCGGTCCGGGTCGGTATTCCCGACGGTATAACCGTTGCCGTTGAAAAGAGCGCCATAAAGATATCCGGAATCGACAAAGATCTGGTCGGTCGTTTTGCGTCCGGAGTGAGAGCGCTCAAAAAACCCGAACCTTACAAGGGCAAGGGAATACACTACGAGGGAGAAGTAATTAGGAGAAAAGCCGGTAAGAAGGTCGCCACCGGCACCGCCGCCTAAAAAATGAAAAGCAAAATACTCAATAAAAAAAGAGAACGCAGGGTATCGAGGAACAGAGCCAGGATTTTCGGCACGTCGTCGAAGCCCCGACTTTCCGTTTCGAGAAGCAACCGTTTTATTTACGCCCAGCTGATAGACGACGAAAAAATGAATACGCTGGTTCATGCTTCGAGCAGGGATATTTCGAAGAGCAAAAGCACCAAAAGCGATAGCGCGCGCCTTGTCGGGGAAACGCTGGCCAAAAAAGCAGTTGATGCCGGTATTAAGTCGGCAGTTTTCGACAGGCGTTATTATAAATACCACGGCCGGATTAAGGCTTTGGCTGATGGTGCGAGAAAAGGCGGTCTAAAATTATAAACAATCATGAACGAAAGAGAAGGAAGACATTATAAGATCCAAAGAAAGGACGACTTCAAGGAAAAGGTCCTCGATCTTCGTAGGGTTACAAGGGTCGTCGCCGGAGGAAAGAGATTCAGGTTCCGGACAACTTTGATTTTAGGAGACGAAAAAGGCAAGGTCGGAATTGGGGTAGCCAAAGGTGCCGATGTGGCTCAGTCGGTTGCAAAGGCGAAAACGGCCGCCAGAAAAAACATGATAACGGTAAACCTAAAGGACAAAAGGACGATAGCTCATGAGGTTTATGCCAAATACAGCGCCGCAAGCGTTCTTGTGAAACCCGCCGTGGCCGGACACGGTTTGCGGGCCGGTGGTTCCGCGCGGGCAGTACTTTCCTTGGCGGGCATAAAAGACGCTACGGCAAAATCTCTCGGGAGAACTCCCAATAAGCTTACGAACGCGATGGCGGTCTTGGAAGCTTTGAAAAAACTTAAAGCTTAATATTTTATGCAGCTTCACGAGATCAGATCCAATTTCAAAAAGAGGAGTCGTAAGCGCGTTGGCCGTGGCGGGAAAAGGGGTACGACGTCCGGACGGGGAACAAAGGGGCAGAAGTCGAGAGCCGGCAGGAGGATCCGTCCGGCCGAGAGGGATCTCATCTTAAAACTGCCGAAGAGACGGGGTTTTGCCAATCTTCCGAAGAGTGATAAACCGCTGATATTCAACCTCGGAGATCTAAGTTCAAAAATTAAAACCCATTCCCCGTCGGGCGGATCCTTGGTTATAAACCGGGAATTTCTGGAATCCGCCGGTTTATTGCCCAAAAACTGGCGTGGCAGAGTGAAGATCCTGGGTAAGGGAGAAATCAACGTGCCAATCGTTTTGGAGGGGATAGATATCTCCGGGAATGCTAAACTCAAAGTCGAGAAGGCGGGAGGGAGTATAAAGCAAAAATAATAAATGAACCGATTCCTGCAGATTTTCAAGATCAAGGATCTACGCAACAAGATTATCTTTGTTGCGGGACTTCTTGTTGTCTACAGACTTCTTGCGGCGATACCCATACCTGGCGTTGATGCCGAACGGCTCCAGGCCTATTTCGGCTCCAATCAACTTTTGGGATTTCTGAACTTCTTTTCCGGAGGCGGATTATCCAACCTTTCCGTTGTGATGTTGGGCGTAGGGCCGTATATTACGGCGACGATTATAATGCAGCT
>JBBUAV010000065.1:0-1082 GCA_038058585.1 Patescibacteria group bacterium
AAACGGCGAAAGATTTGGAAAAAGACGGAGCGGAAATTGTTTATATCCCGGTGGATAAGCGCGGTATTGTTGACCCGGAAAAGATCGAGTCGTTTTTGAACGAAAGGACGATTCTCGTATCCATTATGTATGTGAACAATGAAGTTGGCGCAATAGAACCTCTTGCGGAAATTTCCCGGGTAATAAAAAACTTCAGTGATAAACCGTATGCCGGCAGTTTTTTCCCCTACCCGCTGTTTCACACCGATGCCGCCCAGGCGTTTCAGTTTTTGGACTGCGATGTCAAAAAACTCGGCGTTGATCTCATGACGTTCTCTTCGCATAAGATTTATGGCCCCAAGGGAATCGGAGCGCTATACATAGGTAAGAACGTAATCGCCGGAAGAGGTATTAGTCCGATCATCACGGGCGGCGGCCAGGAGTTTGGTCTGCGTTCTGGAACGGAAAATATTCCGCTCATAGCCGGCTTTGCTCGGGCCTTGGATATCACGGTAAGCCTAAGGAAGAAAGAGTCGGAAAGACTCATGGGAATCAAGGATTATTTCTGGTCACGCCTCAAGGAGATATATCCGAAGGCCAGAATGAACGGACCGGAAGGACGGGAAGGCAATTCGCCCGCCATAATCAATGTTTATTTTCCCGATTGGCCGGCGGAAGAACTGATTTCAAGGCTGGACATGGAGGGGATTGCCGCTTCGTCCGGTTCTGCGTGCAGGACGAGAACAGCCGAGCCTTCGTATGTTATTGAGGCAATGGGTTACGATTCGGAAAGAGCGAGGAAGAGCATTCGCTTTAGTTTCGGGCGGCCGACCACCAAAAAAGAGATTGACTTGGCCATCCGGAGAATTAGGATTATCCTGGAGGATCGAAGAAAGTAACTTTTTTGCCCTCTTTCCGTACAATTTCCATATGAATCCCCAAAAATCATCCAATAAAAGGAATCTTATAGTGCTTGCTGCCGTGCTCACGGCAGGCATTTTTACTGGATCTTTTTTTAACACGCACCGCGCCCAGGCGAATATTCTGGAAGACCTATTCAAGAACATAATCTCTCCTTTTTTTAAGGGTATTGAAAAACCCAC
>JBBUAV010000066.1:0-3904 GCA_038058585.1 Patescibacteria group bacterium
GAACCTCCAACCTCTGCTTTACGAAAGCATTGCTCTGCCATTGAGCTACTCCGGCCTGCCCGCATCGCTAGTCAGGCAAAATCAAGATAAATTTAACAAATCCCTTCGTTACTGGCAAGAAAAATCGGCGCTCTCGTTGATTAATCGCGTTTTTTGCCGTACAATTTTAATTGAATTTTATGGGCGAGAACAAAGATTTTCTCACAAAAAATCTTTTCAAGGAACCGGAGAGAGGGGAGTCCGGTTACCTTGAGCCGGGTTATCATCGCAACGAGCGGGGAGAGATAGAGGACGACAAGGGTAACGTTTACGACGAGAATTATGATTTAATACGGGAGGCTCCGAGCGAGGGGCTGCTCAAGGCGAGAAAGCAGTTCGAGGGACAGGATGTCCCGGCGGGATACATTGGGGAGATGGCGAAATACTATCAGGCCGAGATAGATAGAGACAAAAAGAAGGCTTCGAGAGGGGGAAAGCCGCCCCAAGGTTCGCAAGAAGACAAGAAGGATGAAACGTAATCTATGGACCACAAGAACGAATTAAAGGAACTGGAAACGGAAGCCCGCCGTCTTGGCGGGCGTCTTTGACGTAGAGTCAAAGAAAAAGAGATTTTCGGAACTGGAGGCGGAAATGTCCAACCCGGATTTTTGGCTCGCCTCGCGGCAAGGCGGGGGCGACCGCGAACTCGCCGACCTGAAGATAAAAGAGCTCGGACAACTTCAGGATTTTTTGAAGAAGTGGGAATCAATAGAGAAGGGCATCGCCAAGCTCAAATCAGATTTCAGCGAGGAAGTTTTTTATGAAGTGAAAAGGAATTTCCGAACCTTTGAGCTTGAGAGCGTTTTTGCCGGCCCTTACGACAAACAGTCGGCGGTCCTCTCGGTCTATCCCGGAGTGGGAGGCGACGACGCGGAAGATTGGGCGAAAATGATCTTTCAGATGTACGAGAATTATGCGAAGAAGCGCGACTGGCAGGTTAAGACCCTGGAGGACACCTCGAGAGCGAGGGCGCTTGAGATAAAGGGCAATTACGTTTACGGATATCTCAAGAACGAAAGCGGAGTCCACCGGCTGGTCAGGGTCTCTCCTTTTTCCGCCAAAAAACTCAGGCATACGTCTTTCGCTCTCGTGGAGGTGGTGCCGGATATTCCATTAGTGGAAGAGTCAAAAGTTCAGATCCCGGACAGAGATCTGAAGTTGGAGTTTTACCGTTCGGGCGGCCCCGGCGGCCAGAACGTGAATAAGGTGGAAACGGCCGTGAGGATAATCCATATCCCGACGGGCTTATCGGCCGCTTCCCAAGCGGAGCGCGCGCAGGCCCAGAACAGGGAGAAAGCGCTTAAGCTTTTGAAATCCAAAATATTCCATCTCATGCAGAAAAATCAGATCAAGGAGATAGAAGGCCTGAGGGTGAAGGTCAAGCCCGAATGGGGGAGCCAGATACGTTCTTACGTATTGAATCCGTATAAACTCGTGAAGGACAACCGGACGGACGTAGAAACGGCGCGAGTGGACGAAGTTTTGGAAGGAAATCTTGATATATTCATAGAAGCGGAGGTAGAATTGTTAAGTAGATAGTGAAAAGCTTTAAATGATCACTTTCCAGTCCGTTTCCAAGATATACAACAGCCATTCCGTCGCCCTCGACGACGTTACTTTTGAGATAACCCCGGGCGAGTTCGTTTCCTTTACGGGCAGGTCCGGAGCGGGGAAATCGACCATTATCAAGCTCTTAATAGGAGAAGACAAGCCGACTAAAGGCAGGATATTCTTCAGCCAGTACGAGGTGAACAAATTGAGCGATAACGAACTGCCGGCTTTCAGGCGCCATATCGGAGTCATATTCCAGGACTTCCGCCTGTTGCCGACTAAGAACGCTTATGAAAATGTCGCTTTCGCGCTTGAGGTGTCGGGAAGGCCGCAGAAAGAAATACAGGAACTCGTGCCCCAGGTTTTGGACATGGTGGGCCTCGGCGATAAGTTCAAGAACCTCCCCCACGAGCTCTCCGGAGGAGAAAAGCAGAGGGTGGCGATAGCGCGGGCCATGATCCACCGACCGGAGGTCATCATCGCCGACGAGCCGACGGGAAACCTTGACCCCCTGAACACTTATGAGATTATTAGTTTGCTCGAAAAAATAAATCAGCTTGGCACGACCGTTATTCTCGCTTCGCACGAAAAGGAAGTCATCAACGCCTTGGAGAAAAGGGTCATAACTCTGGATCGGGGAAAAATAATAAGGGACGATAAAATAGGAAAATATATTTTAGTTTAGATCAAATGTTCACGGTAGTATCAAGAGTAGTACACTACGGATTCAAAAATTTTTGGCGCAACGGCTGGCTTTCGACCGCCACCGTGGCCATCATGGTTTTGGCCCTGCTTATGTTCGTGGGACTTCTCATGTTCGGCCACGCCGCCGACGTTGCCGCGACATCCATCCAGGACAAGATAGACATCAGCGCCTATTTCAACACGAACACGTCCGAAGATCAGATATTGAGCATCAAGCAGGCCCTGGAGAGCCTCTCCGAGGTGAAGCAGGTGGAATATATCTCGAGGGATAAGGCGCTCGAGATATTCAAGGAAGCGCATAAGGAAGACTCGGTGATAAGCCAGGGCATAAACGAACTCGACACGAACCCGCTTGAAGCGTCATTGAACATAAAGGCGAGGGAGCCGGACCAGTATGCCTCGATCGCGCAGTTCCTCGACACTCCGAACCTCTCGCAATATATAGACTCGGTGAGCTATTTCGAAAACCAGGTCGTTATAGACCGGCTCACGGCTATCGTGAAAAGCGTTGAGAGGGGAGGTTTGGCCCTTACCGTATTTTTGGCGCTCATAGCCGGACTCGTAGTTTTCAATACCATCCGTATCGCCATATATTCCAACCGGGAGGAGATAGGGATAATGAGGGCCGTCGGAGCGTCCAATTTCCTCGTGAGGGGACCGTCGCTCGTTGAGGGCGTGATGTCCGGGGTGCTTGCGGCGGTCATCAGCCTTATAATAGTGGCGCCCATGGTTTATGTCGTATCTCCGCGGCTCAAAGTGTTCATCCCGGGACTTGATATGCTGGGCTACTTCTACGCGAATATCTTCGCGCTCTTTATGTATCAGCTCCTTTTCGGCGTGGGCATCGGCGTTTTCTCGAGCTTCGTCGCCGTAAGGAGATATCTTAAAAACTGACCGCGCTTTCCGGTGAGAAATTAAAAAGCCTTCCGCAATGCGGAGAGCTTTTTAATTTCGGGTCACTTAAAGGCCGGAAGTTACGCTTTCTTCTCTGCCTTTTCCGCGTCGTGTTTTTTCCAGGCCACTATCACCGATGGATCAACGTTACCCAAGACAGAAAATATTTTACTCCTCAGTTCCGAAGAAGCCACCTCTTCTTTGGTCGCGGCGAGCTTGAGCGCTTCTCCGGATGCCTGCTCCACGAGTTGTATTACTCTGTCTTCGGGCAATCCCGCTTCTCTCGCGGAGAGTCTGATAGACTGCTTCAATTTTTCTTCGTCGAACGGCACCTTGCTGCCGTCTTTTTTGATCACTATGCTTGCCATGTTCTTTGTTTATGAAGGCGACCTTTATCTTTACGTTAATTTTAACATTTATGTTCTTTGTTCCGGCTTCCGCTGTGCGTTCTCTGTGCAAACGGATTTTTGGCGGGGGATATTGTCGTATTGCCGTATTTATGGCCTGATTTGGAGGCTCTTTCCGGCGCTTGACTTTAAACAAGTACCAGACCAAAATGGATAAACGTCTAAAAGCGTCCGAAAGGCGCAAACTAAATAAAAAGGTCAATAATACCAACAATAATTATGAGTAAAACATTGCGAGGCAGGGCCGCGAAAGCCTTCGTCCTCGTCGTTGTAATAGCGCAGTTAGTTTTAGTAAGCGGGTCGATAAT
>JBBUAV010000067.1:0-5114 GCA_038058585.1 Patescibacteria group bacterium
CTCCCCTGTGGCGCAACCACTCAACTAAAAAATACATGCTCGTTAAAATCCCCAGAACGAGCGCCAGGGCCGGCAATATAAACTGGTACGAGGCCATATTGGATTAATTTTAACAATTATGGCAAGAAAACCCACGCGCGGAGGTCGCGCGTGGGGGGAAGTTGGAAATCCGCGTTTCAAGGCACGCAGACAAGCCCGAAGGCGCTCTTTCCGAGTCCTTCAGTGAGATAAATTGGACCACCTCCTTCACTTGCCGCTTTTCGTGATTCTTTTCATGCCTTTCCGGGCTTGCCACGCAGTTATTTTGTGCAAGGTCGGTCCTCCTCTGAATATGACTTCCTACTGACTTAATTATAGAGGTTACGGTTTATGTTCGCTGTGAATAAAAACAGATGCCCAGAAAGTCTAATCCCGCCTTGCGGCGGGAAAGATTCACGGTAAATATTCTAATGTGGTTGTGGGGGCATCTATCCATCCCTCTTCACACCCGTAAAGAGGATACGATGGATAGTATTTTCTTACTTGCTCTGAGAGAAACGTTGCTTCGTTACAAATTTTCCTAGTCTGTTCAACCTGACTATCTAGTCTCTCTTTATACCAGTGGTTAAGTTCTTCTAAATAGTCAATTGATTTAACTTCTTGCTCTGATGGCTTTATGAGCGCACCTAAGACAAACCCCAAAACAAAAACCAATAGGGATACTGCCACTAATCTCTTCATGTTGTTATTCTACATTATTAATGGAATGGGTCAGGACAGGTGGAAAACTCTCGCAAAGAAAATTTACTTTTCCCTAGTTGTACCTGAAAAGCTCCAGGTGTATATTACCAACCCATTTTTCAAGGGCCTGAGTAGAAAATCTTATTAAAAGCATATCGCGTTTCTTGTCAGGATTTTTGTTTCCGTGAAATAAATTACATCTGATTCGATAGATGACTTCTATAACTTCTGCATAATTTCTACAATCGTTGATTTTTAAAGGAGGTTTTCCGGTGTTGCTCTCAATCAGCTTTTCTTCGCTCAATTTTTGAAGTGCCTTCATCGAACCGATAAGGGTCTTATTGGGCTTTTCTTCGTTCATAAGACGCTCAAAAGAATTCCGGATGGTGTTTTGATTAATTTTGCTCCACTCCAACATTTCTCTATCTCGATCTTCCCTCGATTCATCAGCTAAAACAATATTCAAACAAAGATATAAATAGAAAAATTTTATTCCGTCGTCATAGTTTCCTGCCTCAGTTCTTGCGCGTTTATACCAATGTTTGAAGATTTTTTTCTGCGTTTCGCTAAGCATATCTTATCTCCATAATATACTGTGTCTTGCCACCCGTCACTTGTTTTCAAAAACAAGTAGCCAATAAAATCCTAGCTACTTGTTCAATTATTTTGCTAAGGTGGCCCACGCCGTTGGCGGGGCACTTGAAAATCTAATCCCCACCAAGGGCGGGGAAAGATTTTCTAAGTGGAGATGGCGAGATTTGAACTCGCGTCTAAAGATAATATCTGCGGATCATCTACGAGCGTAGTCTAGTAAACTAGGCGAACGGTTCTTTGGTTCACGCGAAGCCTAGAACCATCAACTTCGCGCTAAGCCTCCTTATATAAGACCGGTATTGATCTAAGAGGCCCAGATCAACCGATCCTCCGAATTACGCGTAAGCGAAGCTCGGAGCTGTAACTCGATTAGAGTTGGCAGTTATGATTTTTGCCTCTGTAACGCCGAGACAGCCGGCCCGCCGATCCAAGGCTTATCCTTATCGAAGCCTTTCATCCCCTTTTTAAGTTTCGCCGTCATTATAAGTTAAAAATTGCCAAAAATCAAGCCGGGCCCTTGATTTAAGATAAATTCCGCCCTAATCTTAGCGCAGCCCAAATCGAGGAGGAAAGATGTCTTCCAACCCGGAAATTCCGAAACGGCTTGAAGAGATAAGAAAGAACCCAGAGGAACACATGCACCAAACGACCCTGCGAACGACGCTCTGCTCATGGGACGATACCATCCCGGGTCCCAATCCGGAACTCATGATCGCACACAGGGAAATATGGGAATGCCAAGGGGGCGCCAAGCAATAGCGCCCCCGAAAAATTAAATAAACCTTTGACAAGGCCATAGGCGTAACATATTATTAACCCGAGCGGTTGTTATATAATTTCCCAACACCAACAAAACCCGATTATCAATAGACCCAGAATCAACAGCCAAATAACTGCCCCCGAGTTGCGCGTGATAGACGCGGAGGGTAAAAACCTCGGCGTCATGACGCGCGATGAAGCGCTCCGGCTTGCAAGGCCGGAAGAAGGACTGGACCTCATAGAGATAGTGTCTACGGCGAAGCCGCCCGTGGCGAGGGTAATGAGTTTCGACAAATACCGCTACGAAATGGAGAAGCAGGGGAAAAAAGAAAGAAGAATGCAGAAAGGAGGGGAACTGAAGCAGGTACAGGTAAGCGCGAGAGCCGCAACGAACGACCTCATGACGAAAGTAAGACAGCTTGAAAAATTTCTCACGGAAGGACATCCCGTGGAGATAGACCTGCGTCTCCGGGGACGCGAGAAAAGAAATAAAGACTGGGCAAGACAGAAGTTCGAAGAATTCATGAAGATGATAACCGTGGAATACAAGATCGTAAGCGACCCCAAATTCGGCGGAAAAGGAATGATGGCGCAAATAATAAAAAGATGAAGAAAGGTGTATCAAAGAGGATAAGAATAACGAAAAGAGGGAAATTAGTAAGACGATCCATGTCCGTTGACCATTTCCGCACCCGGAAGTCCCAAAAGAACATCAGAAACAAGAGGAAGGGGAGGGGCATTGATTATCCGATAAAAAAGATATTAAATTACTAACCTATGCCCAGGGTAAAAAGAGGAAAAATAGCTCATAAGAAAAGGGAAAAACTTCTTCGCCACACGAAGGGTTTCCGATGGGGGAGAAAATCAAAAGAAAGAGCGGCCAAAGAAGCGCTGCTTCATGCCTGGTCGCGCTCATTCCGCGGGAGAAAAGAAAAAAAGAGGGTCTACCGCGGCCTCTGGAACGTGCGCATTAACGCCGCTTCGAGAACTGAAGGGATGAGTTATAGCAAGCTGATTTCCGCGCTTAAAAAGAAAAATGTGAGGCTTGACCGAAAAATACTCGCCGATATCGCCAAAAACGAATCTGCGGTTTTTAAGAAGATTGTTGAGTTTGTGAAATAGGCCTCCCGCGATGATGGCGCCTTCCCCTTAAAAGGAAACTATTGGCCTGTTGTAAAACCTTTTTCACCCCCACGTACTTGCCGCCTACGACCCGGAGCGCATCCCTGTAAAAAAACCAGGCGAAACCGCTGTGTTCGCGCGGAGAAATCCTGATCTCCTCCTTTTTTGTCTCGGCCAGATATAAAATCACCGTATCATGTATCCTTTCTTCCCCACTCTCAAAGTGAAACCTCTGGTATGCCTTAAAACCGTTTACTATCCTTAAGTCGGAATTCTTGAGTCCGGTTTCTTCTTCAACCTCGCGCAGAGCCGCGGTAAAGCTGTTCTCCCCTTGCTCAAAGTGGCCCTTTGGAAAATTCCAGTATGCGCCCCGCCTGTAGAGAAGTAAAAACTTCGCGCCCTCGTGCGTTTTCCGGTATATCACAAAACCGGCCACGACTTGGCGTTTCACACCGCGCGAATGCGCGCTCTCCTGTCTTTCCGGGGTCATAAGTTATCTTTTTAAAAATTTCATCATTTTCTCGAGCGGCCAAGCGTTAATTATATCACCCTTCCCGGCCCAGCCACGTCGCTCCCGCTCCTTCAAAACCCTCGGCACTTCGTCCTGAGCTCGGTGTCGAAGGATTCTGAATAATCTCCTATACGGGGAAAACTAACACCTTTTCCCCGACCCCCTTTTGCCGCGGCTGGACCTAAATGAATTTTCATTACTTGAGCATCTTCAACATTTTTTCTAATGGCCAAGCATTTATTATATCTTTTCGTTCGGCCCAGCCGCGCCTGGCCTGAGCAATGCCATACCTCAAGTAGGGTATATGAAGCGGAGAGTGGGCGTCGGAATCAATGGACATTTTGACGCCCGCTTCCACGCACTTCCTTATATGCTCGTCTTTCAGGTCCAGGCGGTCCGGGTAGGCGTCTATTTCCATAACGGTCCCGGTATGCCCGGCTTCTCTTATTAGGTCTTCCATATCGATATCATATGCCTCGCGCCTGTTTATGATCCTCCCCGTGGGGTGGAATATTATATCCACATTCCGGTTGCGCATCGCCTTTTTTATCCTCTCGGTCTGCTCTTTCCGCGGGAGACCGAAATAAGAATGGACGGATGCGCCGACGACGTCGAGTTTGGACAAGACCCCGTCTGGAAGATCCATTGAACCGTCTTTCAATATGTCGCACTCGCTGCCCTTGAGTATCCTTATCTTTCCACCAAACTTCCTGTTCAGACGGTCTATCTCGGACATTTGCTTCAGTATCCTCTTTTCGTCCAATCCGTGGGTCATAGCCAGGCGCTTCGTGTGGTCCGTAATGGCAATATATTCCAGGCCAAAGCCGGAAGCCGCTCTCGCCATCGCTTCCACGGAAGCGGACCCGTCGGTCCAATCTGTCTGAATCTGAAGATCGCCCCTGAGGCCGTCGTAGCCCACGAGCTTCGGCAATTTTTGTCTCTTCGCCAATTCTATCTCTCCGGTATTTTCCCTCATCTCGGGCTCGATATAGTCCAGACCCAACGCTCTGTATATTCCCTCTTCGTCTTTGCCGGCCACCTGTTTTTTCCCTTTGAAAAGGCCGTATTCGTTTAATTTATATCCTTTCTTTATGGCAATCTGCCTCATGGCGACATTGTGATTTTTTGAGCCGGTAAAATAATTCAGGGCCGCTCCATAAGAAGAGGCTGGCACTACCCGGAGATCGACGTCCAGGCCGGATTTCGTCTTTATAGCCGACTTGGTCTCGCCGTGGGCGTAAACTCTGACCGCGTCCGGCATCCCCGTAAAGTAGTCCATAACCGGCTTCGGATTTTCGGCGATTGCGAGAATATCCACGTCTCCTATCGTCTCTTTCCTCCTGCGGAACGAACCAGCTATCACAACTCTCTCGACTCCGGGAAGACCGCTCAACTGTTTTTCCATGGT
>JBBUAV010000068.1:0-1378 GCA_038058585.1 Patescibacteria group bacterium
CCCCGGGATAACGAGATTAAAATAGATGCTGCAGAACAACTTTTTTCAAGCCTTTCTGCCATCCGTCATGGCGGATTCTGGTCATTTCTTAAACCGCAGGAGCATTTGTGTTTTGAAATCGTTGCCCGCCGAGAAGATATTCGGTTCTATATATCCGTCCCCAAAAAACTCATGGACCTCGTGGAAAAGCAGGTCCATGGGACCTATCCGGGTGCAGACATAAAAGAAGTTGAGGAGTATTCGATTTTTTCGGACCATGGATATGTCTCCTTCGCCGCGCTGCGCCTGAAACACGCAGATTTTATGCCGATCCGGATCTATCGTGATCTCCCTGTTGATCCGCTTTCTTCGATTACCTCGGTGCTCGCAAAAATGGGCGAGGGGGAAGGCGCCGTCATGCAGGTTGTCATACAGCCGGCTGACAGCAAATGGAAATCACTGGGTCGCTCCTATATTTCTCATACAAAGAAAAATGAGGCGAATCCGGAAAAAGCAAGTTTTAAGGTAGACCCCAAAACGCTCGAGGCGATAGAACAAAAAACCAGTAAGCCGGGATTTAATACGGTCGTGCGTTTAGTGGTGTCCTCGACATCAAAAGAATCTGCGGATATGCATCTCCAAAATCTTATGACGTCATTTCATCAATATTCGTCAGATCATAATGATTTTACAAAAGTAAAGTTTCCTTTCAAAAAACTTTTCATGCTCGATTTTATTTATCGGTATTTCCCGGTCCTCAATGTTCCGTTTTTTAAACAATACAGTGTTCTCTCGAGCGACGAGCTGGCAACGCTCTATCATTTTCCGAATAAATCCATCGAGACCGCGCATATTTTCTGGCTCAATGCCAAACGTGCGCCGGCTCCTTCGCAGATTCCGACGCAGGGTCTGTTTCTGGGAATTTCTAAATATCGCGGGGTAGAACGCCCGATTTATCTCGGAGAAGATGACCGGAGGCGTCATGTGTATGTTATCGGAAAAACCGGTACCGGCAAATCCCAGCTTCTCGAAGAAATGGTGATGCAGGATGTCCTTGCCGGACGCGGGGTCGCCGTCGTCGATCCGCACGGAGACCTCATTGACGGCATTTTAAGCCGCATTCCGCCGGAACGGGCGGAAGATGTGATTTACTTTGATCCTTCCGATACGGAACGCCCGATGGGGCTCAACATGTTGGAGGCCAAGACCGAAGAGCAAAAACACTTTGTGGTGACCTCGATCGTCGGACTCATGTACAAGCTCTATGATCCCATGAAGACCGGTATCATCGGTCCGCGGTTTGAACATGCCATCCGAAACGCAATGCTTACCGTTATGGCAGAGCCGGGCAATACGTTCGTCGAAGTGGTTCGTGTGCTTACCGACAGCGCCTTCGTTC
>JBBUAV010000069.1:0-2054 GCA_038058585.1 Patescibacteria group bacterium
CTACCATAGATACGACGCCTATCGCCGAAGAGGTTATAAGGAAAGACCCCAAAGTATGCGTAAGCTGGCGCGCCGCCGCAGCGGGAATAATTACGAGAGACCCGACAAGTATCGCTCCAAGGAATCTTAACCCCACGATTATCGCGAGTCCGAATATAAGCAGGAAATAGAGACCCAAAAGGTTAGTGCTTATTTTGGTGGCCGAAGCGAGTTCGGTGGAAAAAAGTCCGATTACCAATCTGTCTTTCAGCCGCCAGAGAAGAAAAATTACGGTTGCGCTCAAAAGAAAACCGATAATGAATTCCGCAAGCGACAATTTGCCGAAGCCGCCGAAAAGGGCGTGGATCAGTTCCTCTTCCGGAGTGACAAGCGCGCCCACGGCCACAGCGCTCGCGAATATCACGCATATGACTACTTCGGTGGTAAGACGGGTCTTGTTCTCGAGTTTCCAGATGATGAGTATTCCCAGAAACAGCGTTGCCGTGCCGCCGAGAAGCGGGTTTATCCCCCAAAGCAAGGCGAGCCCCAATCCGGGAAGGGCGATGTGGGACATAACGTCGCCGGCAAGAATAGTCCGCTTCATAAGTGCAAAAGCGCCAACGAGTCCCGCCGCGGCGGCGGCGGAAGCAGCGAGGATGATTGAATAAATTTCGTTAACTGTCATCTTTGTGGTGAAAATGATGGAAATATTTGTGCGGTCCGTAGATCTGTTCCAGTATTTTTTTATCCAGGACGTCTTCCGGCGGACCGAAACATATTGTCGACCTGTTTATACAGAGAACATTTGTCGCGTAGCGATAGACGAAACTCAGGTCGTGGGAGACCAGAATTATCGTCATGTCGTTTTTATCCTGCAGGCGATGCACCATCTCGTATATTTTTTCTTCGCCCGGTTGGTCTATGCTTGCTGTCGGTTCGTCTAATATCAGTACGTTCGGTCTGTCGAGAAGGGCAAAAGCGATAAGCGCTCTCTGGAACTGGCCGCCAGAGAGATGGCCAATCGGGACGTTTTCGGCATCCCGGCCCAGTCCTACTTCTTCCATCGACCATCTTATGGCGGTGTTCTTCAGGTTTAGGACGTTGGCTTTGGCCTGGAGAAGATTTTTGAGGCTCAGGGGCAGGTGCCGGTCGGCTTCTATTTTTTGGGGCACATAGCCTATTCTTAAGCCCGGCATCCATCTTATTTCTCCGCCGTGCGGAACCATGCCCAAAAGCGCCCGAATGAGCACTGTTTTGCCGGACCCGTTAGGACCTATTATTGCCAGATCACCGCCGCCATCCAGGTCAAAACTTATATTTTCTATCACGTTCTTGTCGTCGAAAGCGACGCTTAAATTTTTAACAGTGAGTATCTTTGCGTCCGTTTCCATATCTTATATTTTACAATGCCGCGCCGAAATCGGGAAATTTTCCTGTGATATAATTTTAATGATTAGATGGAGGAGCGCAAAAGGGGCAGGTTAAGGAATAAGGTGTTTCTCATGATGGCCGCGACGAGCGTCGTGCCCATATTTATCGCCGGTCTGCTTTCCGTATATACCACGAGAACTTCACACAAAGTTGATGTGGCCAACCTTGAGGGGTTTCTGCTCGATCAAAAATCTGGAGAAATAGACAGTTTCATGACGGCGCTTTTCGGAGTCACGCAGATCGGACTTGAAGCAGGAGAGGGGGCGGATATAGGAATAGAAAACAAAAGTTTCATATTAAAGAGGATATTTTTGTCCAACCCGGCGATCAAAGAAATCGCTTATGTCGGGTTGAGCGGTAAGGAAGAAGTAAGGATAAACGAATTGAACTCCAACGGGGTGTCCGAGGAAAATCTGCGGGACCTATCCAAGGACGAATCTTTTATTGCCGCGAGAAACGGTAATTATTATATGGGAAAAGTATATTTTGAGGGCAGCAATCCCGTCGCAATGGTGTCCTCTCCCGGGAAGAATACGTCCGGCAATATAGTTTCGGTACTGAGATCAAAAGTAAGTCTTGCGAGAATACAATCAATTCTCCATGGCGCCATTATCGGCGGTTCCGGGTACGTCTATCTTGTTGAC
>JBBUAV010000070.1:0-4483 GCA_038058585.1 Patescibacteria group bacterium
AAAGAAGAAGCGGACGAGATAAAGAAGAAGCTGGAAGCCGCTGGAGCGCAGGCCGAGATTCAATAAATCAAAAACGTCCCGATTGAATGCGGGGCGTTTTTGATTTATAGTGATGGTGCTTCAGGCGCGTTTAGCTCAGTGGCAGAGCGTTCCGTTCACATCGGAGAGGCCGCTGGTTCGATCCCAGCAACGCGCACTGTATCGGAAAAAAAAGAGGGTCTCCGATGGAGACCCTCAAGGTTGCCTGGTGAGCGCAAAAATCAGTCTATAATCTCGAGTGTATACCGCCTCTTTTCTTTCATCCCCACCGCGCCGACGATTATGCGGATGGAACGAGCCATCCGCCCTTCTCTGCCGATGACCTTCCCGATGTCCTCCTTCGCCACCCGGAGCTCGAGGATGGTAACCTGTTCTCCTTCCACCATTGTGACCGAGACTTTATCGGGATCGTCAACGAGAGCCTTCGCGATATCCTCGATTAATTGCTTCATTTTCCGCTCCTTCTTGTATATGGATTATTTTCCCGACTGCCGGGAAGACCGTTTTATTTATAAATTCTAATTACGTCTTTGTCAAGATGCCGGCGGAAGCCGTAAGGAATATTTATTTTGGCCGAAATCTGTGTTATAAATAAAACAGACAACTGAATAGGGAAACCCCAGGTTTCCTCCTTTCCCCAGGGGCTCGCCGGCGCGAGCCCCCTTTTTTAATAACGGTCCAGAGACAGAGGCATTTTGTTATTATTAAATCAGCAAACAGCGGGTTCTGCTTCCCGCAGCGTCAAAGAACCCGCCCCTACCTAATTCCCTGAACAATGGGCTCCGCCTTTCTACCACGACGGAGCCCCTCTCTATTTTTATGGAGCCGTTCATGCGAACGGCCTTTGTTTTTGCAAAAATTACACTATTGAGGGAAAATAGATCTGATGGAAGCCGAAAAAGCGGAAAAGTTCATGTCGGCCGAGGAGGTGGAATCGGCCATTAAGAGTATGATAGAGGAATTGTTTTCCTATCCGCCGGATTTTTGGGACAGGCATCCGGAACTCCAGAGCGGATTCCCTAATTTTGTGGCTGAGGGGGAAGACAAGGAAGACAAAACCCCTGCCGAGCGCGCGGTGGCAAAGAGCCATCTTGAGCAGTTTCTTAACATGGTAAGAAATGCGGACGATGCGGAGAAGTAGGTTTACAAACCTTGGTTATTAATATGCGTTATTGGTTCAGGCCAAAAAGGTTCTGGAGGTGGTTCGCCGCCTATTATCCTGTTTCTTGGGGAGGATGGGTTATCGTTTTTCTGACGGCGGCAGTGCTGGTTTATTTTTTTCTGGCCGTGGACAGAAATTCTCACTCAGTGAGTGATACACTCATTAATTTCGTTCCCCGGGCGATTTTGGTAGGGATAATTTTTGACGTTATTACACGTTTAACCGGAGAATATCCGTTTTGGTGGAGAAAGAGATAATTAACGCCTAACCCGCCGTTTTGTGCGTAAAAATATGCCGAAATTGCCATAGCTTGACTTTTAATGGCCAATAGTGTAGTATGGTCAGGTAAGATTCTTATTCTCTTTTCTTTAATCCTTACATAGTTTTTGTGTAAGCAGTGGAAGAGATAAGGCAGGTCGGCTTACTCTCATTAATTAATGTAAGGAGAAATGGCAAAAAAGTTGTATGTCGGTGGATTGTCCTACAATACCACCGAAAACACTCTGCGCGATACTTTTGCTCAGGCAGGAAGTATCACTTCAGCAGTCGTCATAACCGACAAGATGTCGGGCCGCTCCAAGGGATTTGGTTTCGTGGAAATGTCCTCTGACGAGGAAGCCACGAAAGCCATAGAGATGTTCAACGGCAAGGAACTCGAAGGGAGGACCATAACCGTGAACGAAGCTCGTCCGATGGGCGAGCGTCCCCCGAGGCAAGGCGGATTTGACAGAGGCGGCAGAGGAGGAGGATTTGGCGGCGGCAGAGACCGCTACTAAACCCAAATAAAAGATCCCCGAAAGGGGATTTTTTATTTTGATGAAACTGCCCCCATACCTTCTTCTGAGGATGAATTGACAAAAAGCGAACCACGCATTATTTTTTAACCAGCGTCTATATCGAAAGGAGATTGAAAAACAATGGTAACGGCACTCGGACCTATCCTTGCTTTTGCCGGATTTGTTGTGGCCCTCACCGCGATTGCGCTGGGACGCCGCCGTCGGGCAAAACTGCGGGAAAAGATGAAGGACCTTCGGGAACTCCGGTCCATGTATGGCAACCCCTGACGCCGGCCATGATTTCAATTTTTGACCACCCTCGCCGTGCGCAACCAAGCGCACGGCTTCATTTTTTATGATCAAACAAAAAGGGCCAGGCTTTGGGTCTGGCCCCGGGATAGAAGAGGGTGCAGGCAAACTTCTGCGTGTCAGTTCTTTACGGCCTCCGGCACGTTCAGTTTTCCGTCTTCGGTTACGTTCGCGTTGCGAGCGCCTTCGGGGAGGGGGATAGGCAGGAGTTTCAGTTTCCTGCAACCCTCGCCAGTGCAGCGGAAGTACATACAGAGAAGAACGGAATCCTTTTTCAGTCCTTCCATGGCCATATCGAGATTGTCCATCTTTATCTCGTGGGGCAGGTGGATCTCGTAATGGGAGAATTCATGAAGGACCATTTCGCTGAGCCCGGAGGAACGGCAGGTGCAGGAAAGGAATAGAGGGGGTGTTCTTACGCTTGGCATATCGTGCCCTCCTTTAATGGTTTTGTGCTGTAATGCTTCTCGGCAAAGATTAAAATGGACAACGCAGTAAGTCAAGCCGGAAAAAATTGCAATCCATAATCGGCCAGAGTTAAATCGGGTTTAGTTCGATTGACTTATCGTCATGTTTTTAATAGTGTAATCCCAGCATTTGGACCTGGATTTATCCGGTTCTAATCGCACATTTAGAGCTGAAAAGGGGTGATTTGCATGAACAGACCAACCTTCTTGGAGTTGCTCGAGCGTCAGTGGTCTCGCGGTAATTCCGTTTGTGTCGGCCTCGACAGCGAGTACGGAAAGATTCCCAAGTTTTCCGATGTTGTGAGAAGCGTGGCGGATACGATCGTCGCGTTCAACCGGGAGATCGTTGATGCCACAAAGGACCTCGTGTGCGCCTACAAACCGAACATCGCATTCTACGAGGCATACGGAGAGGAAGGCCTGCTCGCTCTGCGCAGGACCATTCTTGACATCCGGTCGCTTGCGCCGGACGTCCCCGTCATTCTCGATGCCAAGCGCGCGGATATCGGGAATACCAACGAGGGCTACGTCAAGTTGGCATTCGACTTGCTGCAGGCGGACGCCATCACCGTCCATCCGTACCTTGGAGCCGAAGCGCTCAAGCCGTTCCTTGAATCCAAGGACAAGGGCGTTATCGTGCTCTGCCGAACTTCGAATCCCGGGGCCGGCGAGTTCCAGGATCGGCCCGTATACCTTACCGAGGACGAGTGCCAGCAACTTTTCTACAACGAATCCACCGGCGAATGCACTCGCGACATTCCGAACGATCCGATTACTATGCCTCTCTATCAGTATGTCGCTCATCGTGTGGCCAATCACTGGAACAAGAACGGCAACTGCGCGCTCGTCGTCGGCGCGACGTACCCGGAGGAACTTCAGAAAGTCCGGGAAATCGTCGGCGACATGCCCATCCTCATCCCTGGCGTCGGCTTCCAGCAGAAGGACGTCCCGCTCGAGAAACAAGTCGAGCAGGTCGTCGCCGCGGGCAAAGACAGCCGCGGCCAGGGAATGATCGTGAACTCTTCGCGCGGAATCATCTTCGCCTCGAAGGGCGCGGATTTCGCGGAAGCCGCGCGGCGGGAGACGGAGAAGCTCCGCGATCTCATCAACCAGTACCGATAAGACCAATACCGATAAACCGAAAAAGAAGAGGTGAAACTATGGAAGAACGGGAAGTTCTCGAGATCCTCGGCAGGACCGGGGCGGTCATAACGGGGAGCCACATTGTCTATACGTCCGGCAAACACGGCAAGGCATACGTCAATAAGGACGCTGTCTATCCGCACACTGCGGATACGTCGCGTCTCTGCGGGGCGATCGCCGAGCGGTTCTTGCTTGACGGAGTGGAGGTCGTTATCGCTCCGGCTATCGGCGGCGTGATCCTCTCGCAATGGGTCGCGCATCACTTAACTGAAATGACGGAACGTGAAGTACTCGGTGTTTACGCGGAAAAGATCGAAGGGGACGCTTTCGCCATCAGGCGCGGCTACGACAAACTCGTCGCGGGTAAGCGGGTGCTTGTGGTGGAGGACGTTCTCACTACCGGCGGTTCCGCGAAGAAAGTGGTCGAAGCCGTTCGGGCTTTGGGAGGCGAGGTCGTCGGCCTCGGCGTTCTCTGCAACCGCGGAGGGATAACTCCGCAGGACGTGGCGGACGTTCCGAAGCTCGACGCACTCGTGAACGTGAAGCTCGACGCGTGGGACGAGGCAACTTGTCCGCTCTGCGAGCAG
>JBBUAV010000071.1:0-3256 GCA_038058585.1 Patescibacteria group bacterium
GGAACCGAAGGAGGATGACCTGCTTAAGCGCAAATTTAGCCGCCCCAATAAGTACCTTGTAGACGGTTTGATGCTGAGGAGAATGATCACGATGTCGCTGCCCATGATGATAGGAACCCTGCTTCTTTTCGGTAGTATCTACAAACATGACACCATGAAAGCCATGACTGTTTCGCTCGTTACGCTGGCAGTGTTCCAGTGGTTTAATGCCTGGAATTGCCGGTCGGAAGAAAAATCTATTTTCCAGATGAATCCGTTCTCCAATAAGTTTTTGGTTGGCGCCACGATTATAATAATATCTCTGCAGTTTTTTGCCATGTATAACGGATTCATGAGTAGGGTACTTTCTCTCTCCCCGCTCTCCACCGCGGAATGGGGAATTATTGTAGCCATATCTTCTTCTATAATCGTTTTTGAAGAGGTTAGAAAATTTTTTGTCCGCTTAAAGAAAAGAAGTGTGTAAAACTCCATTTCGGCATGACAAGGCATCTCACAATAAGAGTTTACGGCATCGTGCAGGGTGTGTTTTTTAGGGATTCGGCGAAGCAGGAAGCCGATAATCTCAGTCTTTCAGGATTCGTTCGTAATGAACCGGACGGCTCCGTCTATATCGAAATCGAAGGAGAAGATAAAAACCTGGAGAAATTTCTTGGATGGTGCCGTAAGGGTTCGTTACCCGCTAAAACAGAGAAGGTGGATGTCGGTTTTAGCGACAAACTGAAAGAATATAAAAGTTTCAGGATTGATTTTTAGTTATATAATTTAATTACTTGTTTTATGAACACAAACGGCAATATCCCCACGGTTATGGTGATACTCGGAGCAACGGGAGATTTGGTTTCAAAGAAGATAGTCCCTTCTCTTTTTCATCTGTTCAATAAAGGCAAGCTGCCGCAGATGTTCCGCGTCGTAGGTTTTTCGCGGCGGGAAATAAGCGAGGGTGAGTTCCGAAAAATGCTGAGCGAGATCCTCGATCGCCATTTCGGTAACCGCCTTGAACGCGGAAAAGCGGAAGAATTCCTGAATCTGTTTCTCTACAGGAGAGGGGTGTTCGAGGAAGAGAAGCATTATCATGATCTCGCCGCCACCCTGAAGGAGATCGATGAAAAATGGGGTGTTTGCACGAACAAACTTTTTTACCTTGCTGTCCCGCCGCAGCTCTACGAGAATATTTTCAACCACCTTGTTTCCTCCGGACTTACCGAGCCATGCAGTCCCGAGGAGGGATGGACGAGAGTTATTGTCGAGAAGCCATTTGGGAGAGACCTCAAAACGGCAAAGCGCCTTGATGCGATGATGGGGAACATATTCAGAGAGGAACAGGTCTATCGTATCGACCACTATCTCGCCAAAGAGATGCTCCAGAACATACTTGCTTTCAGGTTCTCCAATAATCTTTTCGAGATCAATTGGAACAATCAGCTCATAGAAAAGATCGAAATAAAATTGTTCGAAAAGATAGGGGTCGAGGAAAGGGGAAATTTTTATGACGGGATAGGAGCCCTGCGCGACGTGGGGCAAAACCACCTTCTCCAGATGCTTGCCCTGGTTATGATGGAGAGGCCGGCCGATTTCAGCGCGGCGGCCATAAGAACAAGACGGGTCAAGATACTGGGGGAAATCCGCGTTCCCACGGCGGAAGAAGCGAGAAGCTCTACTTTTCGGGCCCAATACGAAGGTTACCGCGCCATAAAAGGAGTTGAGGCGTCTTCGAAGACCGAAACTTATTTCAAAACGGCTGCCTTCGTCAATAATCCGCGCTGGGAAGGGGTTCCGGTGTTTCTTGAAAGCGGGAAACGGATGGGAGAACCGCTTAAAGAAATAATCATCACTTTCAGGCATACGATGCCCTGTCTTTGCCCGGCGGGGAGCGAACACTATAAAAACAGGGTAGCTATACGGCTGGAACCAAAGGAGGAAATCGATATCCAGTTTTGGTCCAAAATTCCCGGCTCCAGGATGGATCTGGGCAAGAACGTCTTTAACTTTATGATGCGCGAGAGGGAACATACTGCTCAATACACGGAGGAATATGAAAGATTGATCTTGGATTGTATTGCCGGAGACCAGACGCTATTCATAAGCACCGGTGAGGTGCAGGCAATGTGGCGTTATATAGATCCTATCATCCGGGGGTGGCGGGACGATTCGGTTCCTCTCCGTTCCTATCGTCCGGACACGCGGGAAATAATCGAAGAAGCCCGGAAGGCAGTGGACGAAAGCGCTGCAAATGGTGACTTGAAGAGTGAGGTCGGCATGGTGGGACTGGGCAAGATGGGCGGCAATATTGCGATGCGACTGGGAGAGAGGGGATGGAAGATCGTCGGATACGACAAGAAAGCCGATGCGGCGAAAAATCTCGGAGCCGGGGTGGAGACATCCGGTTCTCTTGAGGAACTGGCCGATAGGCTTTCCTCGCCGCGCGTAGTCTGGATAATGCTCCCGGCTGGCAAGGCGATGGACGAAATTATTTTCGGCAAAAATGGACTGACCGTTTATCTTGATAAGGGCGATATCATAGTGGACGGAGGCAATTCTTTTTACAGGGATTCCATAAAGAGGGCCGAGAAATTAAGTAAACACGGAATAAATTTTGTGGACATAGGTTTCTCCGGCGGACCCCGGGGCGCGCTCTACGGCGGCTCGCTCATGATTGGCGGGGAAGAAAAAGTTTTCAGAAAACTTATGCCCCTCATACGGGAACTTGCCGTCGCGGGCGGCTGGAGCTACGTGGGTCCGGCCGGAGCCGGTCATTTCGTGAAGATGATCCACAATGGCATAGAGTACGGGATGATGCAGGCCGTAGCCGAAGGATTCGCGGTTTTGAAAAAATCGAAATACAGGCTGAATCTGGAAAAAATTGCGGATATATATAATCATGGCAGCGTCATAGAATCCAAACTCATGGGATGGCTGAAGGAGGCCTTTGACGTATACGAAAGCGAACTTAAGGGGGTTTCCGGCTCGGTAGCCCACACGGGAGAAGGCGCCTGGACATTGATTACGGCAAAAAGCGAAAAAGTTAAAACAAAAGTCATTGAGGAAGCGCTTAAATTCAGGATCGCGTCCGAGAAGAAACCGGACTATACCGGCAAGGTTCTTACCGCACTTCGCAACCGTTTCGGCGGACACCCGGTGAGAGGCAAGTAAATATTTGACAAATATCAAATATATTAATATAATATTCCAAGCGTGAGATTAGTATTATCTCGCGACTTTGAAAACACACAAGGAGGCTGACCATGAATGCCATGCT
>JBBUAV010000072.1:0-3302 GCA_038058585.1 Patescibacteria group bacterium
CCTGTCATAACCCTCAACGGCGCCTCGACAATCAACCTTACCGTCGGCGATTCGTTCTCTGACCCGGGAGCTACGGCCTCTGACGCAGAAGACAGCGACCTTACCGGTTCGATAACCACGAGCGGATTGGTTGATACGGGAACCATCGGAACGTATACGATTACATATAACGTGGAGGACTCTGGCGGACTTACCGATACAGAAACGAGAACAGTAAACATTAACGCCCAGGAGGATGATGGCGGTGGTAATAACGGCGGTAGCGGCGGGGGTTCAACGCCTCCCGGTCCGACAGTCGGTGTTGCGGCTGGACCGAATTTTACATCTGGTGGCTCGGCGACAGTTGGCGAGCCCCAGGGGGAAGTTCTCGGCGCCGCGGTTTGCAGTATCGAGTATCTTAGGGACTACCTGCGCCAGGGGATGAAAAACGATTCGGAACAGGTTACGAAACTTCAGGAATTCCTGAACAAAGAACTTGGCTTGAGTCTGCCCATGACCGGTTTCTTTGGACAGCTTACTCGCGCGGCCGTGGAGCAGTTTCAAGTTAAGCACAAGGGTGAAGTCTTGAAGCCCTGGGTGCCGTACGGATTGGAGAGTGAAAATACGCCCACGGGTTATGTGTACAAGACAACCAAGCGCTGGATCAATATGCTTGAATGCCCCGACCTGAATCTGCCGATACCTCAGCTTCCGTAAAGGCTGACTTGCGCGCTGTCTTGGAGAACCGCGGTTAAATTTTCCCAGCGAAAATTCCCCGCTGCTTCTCACTCCGACGGCTCCGCTTTGCGGATACCAAGCCCGTCGAAGCTCCGAAAGCTTCTCCAGAAACAGCGTATTGCGTCAGTTGGTTGATAAGGAACCAAAACCCGCCACAAGGCGGGTTTTGGGTTTGGCGGCGTTAAACATTTTATGTTGACCGCAATGCCTCCGCTATGGCAGAGGCATTGCTTTTTCGGTAAATATATGTCATAATTTATATGTTATGATGAGGGAAGTGAATCCCGTTAGAGACTAACCATCTATGTTTTATATATATGTACTGCAAAACAAGAATAAGCGGTGGTATACGGGATATACCGCAGATCTACGGAAACGCTTTAACGAGCACAACACAAAGAAATCCAAGTATACTCAACATCGAGGGCCATACACTCTAATTTATTACGAAGCTTGCTTAAACGAAGAAGATGCAAAGTCGAGAGAAAGATATTTAAAATCAGGCATGGGCAAACGCTATCTTAAAAACAGGTTAAAGCGTTTCCTATCTCTAACGGGATGATCCCGTTAGAAGCCGCGATCGCTCACAAAAATACAACAATTCTTAACATAATGAACAGTCGTTGCCATAAACTAAATAAGTTTTGCAAATCGCTGATCGCGATCTGCTTCTAATGGGATGAAAGAATTCTTTAAAAAATATTTCATACCTCACGAAGAAAACGACCACAAGCCGCATTTCCTAAGACCGAAGTCGGTTGCCCTTGTAACTGCTTTCGTGTTGGCTCTGGAGCTTCTGTTTCTTTTAGGGGTCTTTATTGTCATTCCCCGGACGGGCTTTTTCGCCCTGGTAGCTCCGGATGTTTTGGTTGACGAAACCAATGTCAGTAGAGTTGATTCATCCTTGCCCTCGCTTAAGGTGAACTATTTACTCGAGGCCGCCGCCAGGGAAAAGGCTGGGGATATGGCGAAGAACGGCTACTTCGCCCACGTGAACCCATCGGGGACTACTCCCTGGTTTTGGCTGGAGAAAGCGGGCTACAAATATTCTTATGCCGGGGAAAACTTGGCGGTGAATTTTTCCGATTCGCATGACGTTCTTAACGCCTGGATGAACTCGCCCACCCATAAGGCGAACATCTTGAATCCCGGTTTTACGGAAATAGGCATTGCGGCCGCGGAAGGGGAATATAAAGGCCATAAGGCCACTTTTGTCGTTCAGTTTTTCGGCCAGCCGTACTCTTCGCAGGTAGCGGGTGGTCCGGTAGTCTCCGGAGGCGGCGTTACTCCGGGAGAGAAGAGCACCGTGGCCGGCACCAGCACCGCGGCGTCATCGGATGGTTTAAGTGAGAACACGAGTGGCAGCGCGGTGGCCGCGGGAACGGATAGCGGAGCCGGCAATACGGCCGCAGGCGCCACCATACCCGAAGACACCGGTGTCCCTCAGTCCGGAATTTTGGAAAATGTTTTAGGCAGCCCCAAAACCTCCTTTAATTACGTCCTCTTTATCTTGGGACTTTTCGTGACCTTGGCGCTCGCTCTTAAGATATTCGTGAAAATAAGGATCCAGCATCCGGGACTGATACTGGGAGGAATGCTTCTTATAGCCGCCGTTTCTGCGCTTATAATCTTTAACGACGCTGTTTCCGTCATCTCGGCGGCGATCATTTAAGCCGGACTTTCAGTTTCAATCGTAGAGGCGTATAAGTTCGTTGAATTTCAGGATCCTTTCCTTTTGGGGGGCTCCGATCTTCACTCCGTCCGCGTTGCAGGCCTTGGCAAGGTGGATTATGAAATTGTCTTCCGTTTCTCCGGAACGGTGGGAAACTATGGTTTTTATCCCTTTCTCTTTGGCTGCTCTTACGGCCAGACAGGCTTCGGTTATGGTTCCGACCTGGTTCGGTTTTATGATGACTCCGTTTATGAGTCCCGCTTTGGAAGATTTTTCTATTAATTCCGCCGAAGTGACGGTCAAATCGTCTCCCACCAGGAGCTTATCTTCTCCAACCTCGTCCCTTAGCGCCTTGAATCCTTCGGTATCGTCTTCCGCGAACGGATCTTCCACCGAAACAAGAGACGGAGAGGCGCTGAAATATTCCTTATACATTTTCGTTAGTTCTTTGGATTTCAGCTTTTTGCCGTCAATTTCATAAAACCCCTCTTTCATGAATTCCGAAGCCGCGGCGTCCATTCCGAGCCTAAATTCCTTTTCCATTTTTTGCCTTTTTATGCCCCTCCCGAGGATCGTGAGCGGCTCGAAATTGTCGGCGAAGCTTGTCGCAAATCCACCCTCATCGCCGACGGAAACATTGCTGCCCCAATTGGTTGATCTCAGCGTGTCTCCAATATCCCTGTAGAGATCCACGAGTTTTCTGATCGTCGAACTGTATGATTTGCTTGTTTCGGCTATGACTATGTATTCCTGGATGGATAAATTGTTTTGGGCATGTACGCCCCCATTTATGAAGTTGGAAAAGATCAGGGGCCTCGTGCCCGTTTTTTCTTTTAAAAAAAATTCTTTCTTGATGTATTCCCAGTCCTCGAGATTCGATTCCCTGGCTAGGGCCCTTGCCGAGGCGACCGAG
>JBBUAV010000073.1:0-3090 GCA_038058585.1 Patescibacteria group bacterium
TCTTAACTTCGGTGAAGTGTTGCCTATGTCCCTTTTTCTTCCTGTACCTCGTTTTCGAGTGGTATTTGAAAACTATCTTTTTTCTGTCGCGCCCCTGCCCTAAAACATCAGCCTCAACTTTGGCTCCTTCAATATAAGGAGTTCCTATCTTTACATTATCTCCATCGGCTAAAAGAAGAACTTTATCGAACGAAAAACCGTTGCCTGTCTTTGGGACGACTTTTTCTATCTTTAATTTTTCTCCGGCCGCAACACGATACTGTTTGCCGCCAGTCTCTATTACTGCGAACTTGTCCATATCTAATTCACGCTAATGATAGCGGCAAAGCCAATAAAAATCAATATCCCGAAAAGAAGCGTTGCGCCGGTTATGGTCTTACCCAAAAAACGGTCTCTCTCTTCCAGCTCAACGGCAATTATGAAATTAGAAAAGATGATCACGGCGGCTATGGCGCCGATCGATAAAAGCTCCCATAAGCTGCCGATCTGGTTTATTCCGGCAAGATTGTTGAAATGCACCACAACCGGTCCGCTTATGCGCTTCAGACCGAAAAACGTCCAAAAAACTCCACCCAGGACGAAAGCCAAGGCTAGCGAAAACAAAATGGCCGTCGATTTATGCTTTAGGAATCTGTTCCAGAACATATTGCCTAAGGCTATCGTCCGCCCCTCAAGATTATCGCGGCTTGTTCCGGATCCACAACGTTGATCTCCACTCCGGTACTCAGCTCGAACCCGCCGAACATGGTTATCTTCGGTATTACCTCTATATGCCAGTGGTAATAATTATATCGATGGTCTTTAAGCGGAGCGGTATGGATGAAGAAATTAAGGTCTGGGTCTTTGAGGTATTTTTTTATCCTCCTTAACGACGACTGCAGGACGGAAGCAACCGCCTCGATTTCGCGAAGCGGCGTCCTCTCGAACCCATAACGATGCCTCAGGGGGAAAACCCTTGTCTCGAACGGAACCCTTGAAACGAAGGGAGCTATGGATATGGCGAAGCGGTTTTTCTCGATAACTCTCTTTTTTTCCTTAACGTCAAAATCAAGCATTATGCAATGTACACATTTCCTGTGTTTTTGGAAATAAGAACGCGAACCATCAAGAGAATGACCAACGTCCGGAGGAATTATGGGCAGAGTCAATACCTGATAATGAGGATGGTAAATTGTGGCACCGGCGCCACCCCCCCAATTAAAAAAAGTGGAAGTATAGACGTTACAAGGGTCCTTAGAGAGCATACGATATCTTTTCTGGAGCGTTGTAAGTAGTCTTACGGCCTGGCCGCGGCTGAGGTCTCCCAAATTTTTATTGTGGTCGCGGGTGATTACGAGGTCATGATCGCCTGACCCGCTTTTTACATCATGAGGCCCGTGCCGCAGAGAAACGGAACATCCGGGGAAATGCCTTAGAGCCGGATATTTATTGGGGATAATGGCAACCTCCCATTTTTTATCGCTGGGATAGCTCAATATGGGCGGCCAGTTGCCCGATTTTTCAAGGTTTTCAAAAGGACAACTTTGTTTCGGCGATGGTTTTCTGGGCTTCCTTTTCTTCAAAAGGTCATGTGGCCGTTTTGCCCGTTCCGGAGCCATTATTATCCAGTCGCCTGAAACCAAGTCTTGTCTAAGTTCGGACATACGAATGTTCGTTAAAATTTATGAATATATACGAAATAAATTTTAACACAACATTGAGCACCCCGCCAAGTGGTTGATTCTTACCGAACCGGATTCCCAACAATACGCAGCCGGCATTTTGAGGAAGTTATCGGAGTCCCAATGGGCTTGGCCTCCGACCGCAGGTCGGAGCCGTTGGGACGAGATACAACGAGCGACTGCCGCCGGAGCAGTCGCATCGTGTTTCCGAAAAATGTCGGCAAGTTATTTCCTTATCCTATTCCAATAATACCAATTCAAAACGTCTTTCGCTATCGGAACCGTGTTTAAACTGCCCTCACGAGAATTTTCTATGAGAACCAGGATGGCGATCTGCGGCTTTTCGTCTTCGGTCGCGGGCTTGCCCGCCGGAGTTCTCGCCTCGCTCGCGCTTTGGCGAAGCGGGTCAATGTAGGCGGGAGCGTAACCCACAAAAATTGCGTTCTCTTGGGCGCCGCCCTGGACTTGGGCTGTACCGGTTTTCGCCGCTACCGGAAAAGACAGATCGTGAAGCAGGTATGCGGTTCCGAGGGGTGACGTCACGGTCTCGCGCATTCCCTTCCTCACTTCTCCCATTTCCGGCTCGAGGTAGGCGAGGTCGGCGGATGTCTGCGGATGGTCGGATTCGATGTTGATCACCGGCTTATAGATAAAACCGCCGTTTGAAATAGCGCCTATGTAGCTTAGGAGCTGGAGCGGAGACAAGAGTAGATCTCCCTGGCCTATGGAAACGTTATACGTATCGCCCAAAAGCCATGGTTTTCCGGTTCTCTTCTCTTTCCATTCAACGGACGGCAAAAAACCCTCGCTTTCCCCCGGCAGATCTATTCCGGTTGCCTTCCCAAATCCAAATTTTTTCCACCATTCCCCGAGTTTGCTTATTCCTAAACCATTGATCTCGCCGGCTCCGCCGCCCACGGTATAGAAATAAACGTTGGACGACTGGGCAATGGCCGAATGGACATTAACGTTTCCCTGATAACGCCAGTCAAGATATCTTGTCGGCCTTGACGGGTCGTATGGGTTGGGAATATCGATATAGCCTGGAGAAAATATCTCCCTGCTCGGTGATATTATTTTTTCCTTGAGGGCCGCGACCGCGACAAAAGGTTTTATAGTGGAACCTGGGTTATAAAATCCGCTCACTGCCCGATTGAAAAGAGGTTTGTCGGGCGAAAGAAGTATGTCCTTTTTCTTATCGTTGTTGCCGGGACCGCCCATCGTGAAGTTCGGCATTTCCGAAAATTCACAGATCGCGTCTTTCTTCGAAGTGTCCGCGAGCATCCAGTAGTAGCGACCCGATGAGGTGGGGGCGCCGTTGAGATCCGTAGCGAGGTACGGCAGCACGATGTGCTGGTACTTCCCTTTGTAAACGTTCGTCGAACGTTCCGACGTGTCAGGAGCATCGACGGACTTCATAAACTCCTTG
>JBBUAV010000074.1:0-4674 GCA_038058585.1 Patescibacteria group bacterium
CTCCGCTTACTGCGCGCATTTCAAGCCAGTGACCGAGAAGCATAATGGTGATAAGAGTCGCGAGTTCCCAGAAGAGGGTTTTAGTTCCCCCTGAAAGAACTTCGTATACGCTGTAGGCGTAGGCGGTTGTGATGGCGATGCTTATAAGAGTCATCATTCCGGGGAGCCTTGCTTTAATTTCCCGTGAGGAGCTTGCAAGGAATACCCAGCCGCCGTAGAAAAAAATGATGGACGCGAGCGCAAACTGTGCGTATTCGGAGCCGGGGAAAGTAGGGGGCTGCCAATTCAGAAGTCTTTGAACGATATCGGAATATAGCACTATGGGTATGCTCAAAAACAGGCTTATCCAGAACTTGGTCTTGAAAACATTAGTAGAATGGCCTGCGTGCTTGTCGAGGTCCTCTTTCGATCCGTGTCTATGCTCTGGCGCCAATTTTCTTTTTATTGGCACCAGGTTCATGCCACACTCGGGACAGATACCGGGATTATCCCGTTCGATCTCGAGATGCATCGGACAGGTATATAAATTCACGTCCGCTCCGCCGTCGTTCACGTAATGGTGTTGATGATTATTATGATTCATTTAAATTTTATTCTTTGTCTTTAAGGCCTATACCTCGCGCAAATTCGTAGAGCGAACCACCAGCAATGCCCCAGCTGAAACCCCACACGATTTCCTCAAGCGGTACGCCTAAAATAAGTATGCCGCTTATGTTTTCCAGCTTCCACCAGTGCTCGATAACTCCCGGATATATTGCTATCCATGTCAGATAGAATAAGAACATTAGAATACCGACCATAAGACCGCTCATTAAAGATTGCCACAACAGATCTCTCCTGAAAATTACGATGAAGCCGAATATAATAAGGAAGGCGAGATAATTTGAGTATATTGAATTAAGCCCAAACACAAAAGCGAGACCGAGAAGCACAACAACAGATACGCCGGAAATAATTATCAAATCCCTCGGATTGCGTTTACGGCATTCGCAAAGAGTGTGTGTTTTACCGAAGGTTGCTTCGTAAGCAACGGACCCAATCCCGGCGATGGCGAAAGCGAAAAGATAGTCTTCAATACCCAGCGGATATTTACCGACAATGTGATTTGGGTACCAGTAATCGGGCAGGAAAACCAATGCGAGCGGGGCGAAGAAACCGCCAACGAAACTCATTGCAAGCATTTCGCGCCTTAGGTCCTTTCGAAAGACAAAAAAGAGGAGCCAGACAGAAAGGAATATAAAGCTACCGATTAAGTAGGCGGTTGGATGCATTTACTGCGTCTTCGTTACGAATTTGTTATGCAGCCAGGCGAAAACCAGGGCTGTCAGGTAGGATAGGATCAAGATTTCTACGAGTCCGGCGAAGAAGGTGGTCCAGGTTAGTGTGGCAGGTTCCAAGTTTACCAGGTGTACTAGCCAACTGAAAAGCGTGAGAGCCAAATTGGGAACAGTAGCCACTAATGTCGCGCAGATTAGATACCAAATTCCCACCGTTCCTGCCGCTGCCAAAGCAAACTTATTTTTATCAAGTTCCATGGAATAGTTATATTAATTAATCGACCTTTTAGATTTTTTTCCTCGATAATTTATAAATGGTTAGTATTTCATTGATTGCTTTTTCCTCTTTACCGCGCTTAACTTGATCTACCACGTGTGTTTTGAGATGTTTCTCCAAAACTAAGTCCTCAACACCTGAAAGCGCCTCTTTGACTGCGGCAGATTGATGGAGGATATGTATACAGTAAGCATCGTGTTCAATCATATTCTGGAGTCCCCGGATTTGCCCCTCAATAATCCTGAGTCTGCGAATTACCTTCCGCTTCGTATCCTGTTTCATATGTCGTCATAATACCCCCCAGGGGTATCTGATGTCAAGCGGTGCCAACGGGTCCTTTGTCGTCTATTTTGTAATCGTGTTATACCCCGCAGCTTCCGCTGCTCTTTTCTACTGGGGCAGTAACTTGACTCAGAATTTGGCGGTATCCCGAGCCGCTTGAAAAGTTATAGCCTAAAAGCTCTTTAGGGTTCGACTTATCCCAGGCAACACCCCGTGATTCAAGATACTTGGCGATGGTAAGATAGGTATCCGGGAACCAGTATGCATTCACTTGGAGCGCGACTCGATACATTTCTTCTTCGCTTACGCCCTGCGAAGCCATGAGTTCGAGGAGGCCAAGCATTGCTATGCCGTGGTTGCAGTCCGGGAAGTGCGTTGAATTATTGCAGCACGGACGGTAGATATTCTTTGATACGTCCTCAACCAGGGTTTGCTGCTCCTCATTAAGGATAATGAATGGATGTCGCGAATAGTGGTTCATCGCGTTGCCTCTCGCCAATGTCCACCCGCCGGTTGAGGCAAAATTGCCCGCTCCGCCATATCGCGGATCGCTCATCGGCCCTGTCTCTAAAATATCGTTTTTTACGCCCAATCCCAGTGCCCAAAGAAGATTCAGGACCATTCCGGAATTTTCCGAAGTTATCCTGAGATTGTCGTTGTTTTCTCCGTAGAGCAGCTGTTTTATGTCACGACTCACTTCGCCGCTTTTTTCGTAGAGTGCCCCGAACTTCTCGGGGTCGATCACTCCCGCGTCAACTAATTTTTTGCCAAGATCGCCCCAGCGGACCGGAAGGACCATTCCTTCCGGTGGCGCAACTTTATCTTCAAGCGTATTTACCGCCGATTCTCTCGACTGCGACTGGATTTGTTCGGATTCTTTTTGGCGATTCAGGCCTGAAGTATATATCCACGTACCGGCGATAATAACCACGGAGACGAGGATGCTAACCGGCAGTAGATAGTTTTTTTTGTCTTTTTCTGGACCGACCCGTTCCGGGTCGGAACCTTGTAATTCTTCATTCACCCCGTTAGATATTTTTTGTTGTTCTTGTTGTGTCATGTTTTTTGCTAAGCCCCATTAGATGCATTTGTATTACTTTCGTCACCAGAGAGATATCTAACGGGGTTCATGGTTTTTGTTGTCACCCTATAGCGGCAGGGGACAGCCGCTTTCCGATGACAGTTTTTTAAGTCCCTGTTCGCCCACGAGCTTCTTGCTGTCCGGAAAGATCCAGGTCGGATAACCGTCTATTCCCGAATCAATACAGCGTTTCGGGTCGTCCGGACACTCAACGTAGGGGACAAGCCGGAAGGAGTCGCCGAACGCCTTTTTCTCGTTTTGGCAGTGCGAACACCATTCGGCTCCGTACATGGTCGCGCCTTTGCCTGCAAGACATTTGGCGAAGTCGTCGAGATTGCCCGCGTTTTTTTCTTCGGGATAGAGAGCGAAGACAGAAAGTATTATTACCACCGCGACCAAAATAACGGTGATTGCCGTCTTATTCATCGCAACAGTCCACTAATTTGTCGAGGATTTCTCCGAGCGTCCAGGGTTGCTCTCGTTTCGCGTCGGCTTTCAACTCCGGGATGTCTATTAATTTGAGTCTCAACCCCCAGAAGATCGAATAAATCTTATGGGCATGCGAGAAAACTTCTTTTGCCTCCTTTGTTTTGCCGTCGGCGTAAAGTTTTGTTCCCACTTCGATCAACCTCATGGTTGTGGCAAGGAGGTGTTTAGAAGTGCACCATGTTTCGCCCTCGTTCTTGGGGATCAGTTTCCCGAGGAGGGCTTTCCTTGTTTCTCTCACATCTTTAAGAAGATCGAAGTAACTGTCTTTGCCGGTTTTCGCTCCGGTGAAGAAGAGATGTTCCTCAAGGCTTATGAGATTCATGACGGCTATGCTCAGGTCTTCGTCGCTCGAGAGGTCTATTTTCCCGGATTTCTTCAACTCCTCGATTTTTTTAATCAATGATTCAAGATTTACGTTTTCTTTTGTCATTTTTTTAGATCATGAGGATTATGAGTCCCAAGGCGATCATGGCAAGTCCGCCCCAAAGACGCATATTTCCCGCCTCCGACCTTTGCCAACTCTTCACTTTCTCAAGAAGCGTTCCGTTGCTTGCCACAAGGAGTATGACCACGAGGGGCAGGATAAAGATTAGGTTGTAGAGGGCGAGATAGGCGAGGCCGCTGAGGTAGGTCGAACTGTCGTGAAGCAGTCCCAGTACCATAAGATACGGTCCTCCGGTACAGGGAAATTCACAGAGACCCACAAGGGCCCCGAGGGCAAATGATGCCGGCAGAGACCCCTTCTCCATCAGTTCGGCCATTTTCTGATGGGCAGCGTGCGGTATGCGCAGTTTGATCGGGAAGGACGGGAAATAGTGGTTTACGATGTTTATGGCTCCGAGCGCCATGAGAAGCAATGCTCCAACTTTGGCCATAAAGTGAGGCGTGTTGAAGAGGTGAAGCGCCTGGATTATGCCAAGTCCTATGAGGATGTAGACCACGAAAATCCCCGCAATGTAGAATCCGCCTATGCGGAGGATGTCGGAGCGGAGCCTGCCTAGACTAAGGAGGAACGCAATGGTAAGGATGAGGATGGAGAAGGCGCAGGGATTTACGCTGTCTATGAGCGCGGCCACGGTGACGAGCGGCAGGAGCCACTTGCCTCCACCCGAGAGCTTCCAGACCGCCTGAGAACCTATATTCTCCGAACGGAGGAGCAGTATGGCGGAAAAGAGTACAACGGCCGCGATTATGAGGACTACGAGTTTTTTGTTCATAGTTTTATGGAGTTACAAGTGCGGTGAATGAGAGTTCCAATGTTGAGCCGG